>JASJDS010000149.1 GCA_030065055.1 Calothrix sp. MO_192.B10 | reverse complement strand
TCATAATCTGCGGGTGCGGTTGCAGTGCCATTGCTGGGAGTTAAGGTCACGCTGACTGCTCCATCACTACCACCTATACGAGAAATGGTTACTGCTTGTACGGGGGTTCCATCTTCGTTGACACTGTAGCTATTACTGCTAAATTCTAGTTCGCCATTGTTTATGGGTGGTGCTGCGGTGACAGCAATATTATCAAAAGCAAATCCATCAGTTGGTGTAGAAAAATTATCAAATTGTTGGAACTTAATTTGTACGTCAGAACCAAGGGTTAAACCGTTAGTTGTGGCAAACTGGCTCAGATTAATACTTTTATTTTGATAAGTATTTGTAGAATTAGTGCCGGTTAAATCAAATAAACGGAACCAGCTTGTACCATCAACACTAAGGGCAACACCATCAGCATTTACTGAACCAGTAAACGTTGCTGGCATCAAATTATCTTCATCATCAAATTCTTTCTGGGCAAAGCTAAGTTCTACGTTCGACCTACCAGTCGCATTAACGTGTAAGATTAATTCATTTAAAGAATTTATACCATCTTGAGAACTATCAAGCACCACATGACTTGTACCAATGGGAGCATTGCTTCCTGTTACCTGTATGCGTCCAGCACCTGTAGTTCTGGTTTCATAAGCAATGGGTAAATCTCCATCTTCAAAGTTATCATTGAAGTCTAGTGTCGCAGGTATAACATTACCGAAAACAGCATCATAGGCATTGATTAATCCCACCCCAGTTAAATCATCTCGACCTGGGATGCCAATATCTGTAGCAGTAGATTGTAGACGGTTGTAAATTTGTTGTGGTGTAAATGTGGGATTTGCTTGCTGAATTAATGCAGCAATAGCAGCAGCATGGGGTGCAGCAGCAGATGTACCACTAAAATTTGGAAAACCGTTTCCGTCAATATCGCTGCCAAAGAAGGTTGTATCAGTATCTTGAATTGCAGCAAAATCAGGTTTTAAGCGAACTTCAGGAGTTGCTTTGCGTGTGCCATCTGGATTAAATAAAATCGTTGTTGGACCAGCAGAGGTAAAATCCGCTGGATTCTGTTGGTCATAATAGTTCACTGCACCTACAGCCATAGCATTAACTGCGGCAGCATGAGGAACAATTGTTGAGCTATTAGTGCCAAACTCGTTGAAATTGATATCTTCTCCAAAGTTAACAAATTTAATTCGCCCTGGTGCTGGTCCATCAAATAAAGGAATTACTATCTCTGCCTGCAGCTCTGTAAAACCTGTATTGGTGTAACTAAGAATTTCTACAGGTGTTTGATTGGCAATATTATTAGTATTAATACCTTCCAATACATTGCCAGTACCAGGTTCTAATAGAAAAATACCTAAATCTGTATCAACACCATTAGTTGTATAAAACGGATCATCCCATTGAAGGGATAATCTGACAGTACTGAAGGGAGCAATAGTAATAAGTTGACGAGTATCTACCCCAGCACCTGGATTAAAATCATGAAAAATATCGGGAAAAATACCAGCAGAGTCGTTAGAAGGATTAAAATTAGTTGACTCATAGGCTTGTCTTGCCAGATTACCAGCAGCACTAAAGTAAGTCACTCCTTGATTGGTAACTACATCATCAACAGCCTGAGCAATAATACCATCCTGAAAGAAAGGTTCTGCCAAGTAAACAATATCATCAACTAAGACCTGTGCATTACCTATCGTCGGATTGGCAAGATCACGTATCTGCTGGGCAAAATTAGCTTCACCAAAGAATACAGAAGAGAATACTAAGGGAGAACCAGGTGCAAGGTCATGAACTAATTGCAGCATTGCTCGACCTTCATCAATTGAGTTATTGGGTCCTTCCTGCAATACAGTTACACCTGCTGCTGGTAAGTCTCCAGAGACTATATCTTGAGCTGCTGAACCATTACCAGAGGTGTTATAGCTATCGCTCATGACACCAATGCTGACCCCTGTACCGTCATAACCTGTGGGCAATGCAGCACGGACTCGTTCGGTTTCATGGACAAAATCAGCTTGACTTGTAACGGATCCGACATTAGAAATTGCTGTCCGAACAGGAAGCACACCCATCATTCCCTCTGATGTTAAGGATTCCATCTCGGATATTGCAGAAATAGGCATGAAACCTTCTACAAAGTGATACTCTGTTGCCTTCCCTTTGATATCGAAACCCATACTTTCGAGAGTTGGGATTAAGCTCTCAATATCTGTTGCAGTAATTCTCACAAGAACATTAGTGGATGTCTTGTCAAAAACTAAAGAGTCATTATTACTTTGAAAAATACTTGCATTATTAGTTGTGTACTGTACATACTCTTGTTGTAAATTTAATAACTCACTGGCAATCCCAGATTCATCTTTATTTAAACTAATTTTCACATTATCATTATTAATTTGGTCTGACATTTGATTTATCTCCAGATAGATTTTGTGAATTTTGAACAATTAATAAATTGAGCTAATCAGCCGAATTTGCACGTAAACCCCATCCATCTTGAAACCTGGAATTTTCATGTAGGTCGATTTGAAGCATATAGACGCAGTAGAAGAACGTAGTCAGGCTACCTTCGGAAGCCACTCCGTGTCTACGCAGAGTGCAACTTCTCGCAAAGTAAACCAACGACAGCAATGATTTGTTGAGTTATCCTGTTGCTTTTCTTGGATGCCGAAGGCTATACCCAACCTACGAAAATTACAAATATCAAGGTAATTTCGGTTTAAATATCTAGATAGACATTATGCATAAAAGATTGATCAAAAAAATTTATATTACGCTCTTGTTTTAATCCAAAGTTTCTATTTATGAGAACAAAATAGCTACTCATAAACTAATTATTATTCATGGCTTGATAAAGCATTGAACTCAGAAAAAAATTATTTATTACAATATAGCACCGTTTATTTTGTACTGAGAGTTAATTTATTATATATGTATAAATACTGAAAGGTACTTAATGTAATCTTTAAAATAATGGCAAATAATATAAATGTTAGTCTTATAGATTGACAAAAATTTTCATCCATGTAATTAATCTGTATAAATTCAGCCAACAGGTGCTAAAAAACAAAATATGCAACTATATTAATCATCCTGAGTGCAATTTATCAGGTGAGGTAGTGATACTAAGTTGCATTCTGTTGTAGTAGTTCGAGTTGGTGAGATTGCTTCCTTCCGCTCCGCTCCACTCGCAATGACAAAATACTATCTTTGAAAGCAACTTGGTATGAGATGTTAGTATTTAACATAAACCAATCCATCAGTATATCTAAAGGTGTGGTAATAAGCGTTTGGCTGAACCCGAAACCACAACACCCTACGATATTAACTTGATTGGCGAATACAATATTGCTGGGGAAATGTGGAACGTTCTACCCCTATTCAAAAAATTGGGGATTCGCGTTTTGGCAAAAATTACCGGCGATGCTCGCTATCAAGAAGTGGCTTATGCTCACCGTGCCAAGCTAAACGTGATGATTTGCTCCAAAGCCCTGTTAAATATGGGCAGAAAGATGGAGGAAAAATATGGGATTCCTTACATTGAAGAATCTTTCTATGGGGTTGAGGATGTAAATCGTTGCTTGCGTAATATTGCTGAGAAATTAGGCGATATAGATTTACAGTGGCGTACTGAGAAATTAATTGCTGAAGAAACTGCTGCTCTAGACGTGGCTTTAGCTCCATACCGCGATCGCCTGAAAGGTAAGAGAGTAGTTATCTATACTGGAGGAGTGAAGAGTTGGTCAATTGTCTCTGCTGCTAAGGACTTGGGTATGGAAGTTGTGGCTACCAGTACCAAGAAGAGTACAGAAGAGGATAAAGCTCGTATTAAGCAGTTATTGGGTAAAGATGGTATTACCTTAGAGAAAGGTAATCCCCAAGAAATTCTCCGAATTATTAGTGAGACTAACGCAGATATGCTTATTGCTGGTGGTCGTAACCAGTATACTGCACTTAAAGCCAGAATTCCTTTCCTAGACATTAACCAAGAACGCCATCACCGTTACGCAGGTTATGCAGGGATGATAGAGATGGCGAAGGAATTAGATGAAGCCCTCTACAGTCCCGTATGGGAGCAAATTCGTCAACCCGCTCCTTGGGGAGGAGTGAAGCAGTAGGGGCGGGGTTTCCCCGCCCGGAGGGAAGGAGGGAAAGAGGGAAGGAGGGAAGGAGTGAAGGAGGGAAGGAGAAAAAATCCTAAATTTACATTAGGTATTTCCATAGCTGTAGACGCACAGTGTCTACACTTCCCCACTCCCTCACTCTCTCACTCTCTCACTCCCTCACTCCCCCACTCCCTCACTCCATCACTCCCCCACTCCCTCACTCCTCACCCATCAGTCTCTGAAGTAAAAACATGGCGATAGTCACGACTCCCAATAAAGCAGTTGTAGTAAATCCTCTCAAACAAAGCCAAGCTTTAGGTGCAACTTTAGCCTTTTTAGGATTAAAGGGAACAATGCCTTTGTTACATGGTTCTCAAGGTTGTACTGCTTTTGCTAAGGTAATTTTGGTACGTCATTTCCGGGAGGTAATTCCCCTTTCCACCACAGCAATGACGGAAGTTACAACCATTTTGGGTGGTGAGGATAATGTGGAAGAAGCAATCCTTACCCTAGTAGAAAAAGTCAAGCCGGAAGCGATTGGTTTGTGTACCACTGGACTGACGGAAACTAGGGGGGATGATATGCAAGGTATCCTCAAAGATTTTCGCAAGCGACACCCAGAACTAAATGATTTACCTATCTTATTAGTCTCTGCACCGGATTTTAAAGGTGCATTGCAAGATGGCTATGCAGCAGCAGTAGAGAGTATGGTGAGGGAACTCCCCCAAGCTGGAGATACTAAGCCACAACAAATTAATATTTTGGTGGGTTCGGCGTTTACCCCTGGGGATGTTCAACATATTAAAGAGATTGTCTCTAGCTTTGGGTTAGTACCTATTTGCGTGCCAGATTTGTCATTATCGATGGATGGACACCTAGATGATTCTTGGAGTCCCATTACTGTGGGTGGTACTACTGTAGAACAACTACAAAATGTGGGTAGTTCTGCTTTTACCCTAGCATTTGGTGAAAGTATGCGGGGTGCGGCGCAAATTTTATCAGAACGGTGTGGTATTCCCTATGAGGTGTTTGGGGAACTTACGGGTTTACAACCAGTAGATGAGTTTATTATGGCACTGTCTGATATTAGTGGTCATCCTGTTCCAGAAAGATACAACCGCGAGCGCCGACAGTTACAAGATGCCATGCTGGACAGTCACTTCTATTTTGGTCGGAAACAAATATCTCTGGCATTAGAACCAGATTTACTCTGGTCTACGGTTAATTTTCTCCAGTCTATGGGGGCAGAAATTCACGCTGCTGTGACCACTACCCGTTCGCCCGTGTTAGAAAAACTACCAGTAGAAACTGTCACCATTGGTGACTTTGAAGACTTTGAAAAGTTAGCGGTGGGTTCCGATTTGTTAATTGGTAACTCTCATACCCATGCGATCGCAAAACGTTTACATATCCCTCTTTATCGCCACGGCTTCCCCATTTTTGACCGTTTAGGTAATGGTCAAGTCACAAGAGTTGGCTACCGAGGCACCATGCAAATGTTATTTGACATTGGTAACAAATTTTTAGATGTGGAGGAAGCAAAAGCCAAACATATTAATGGTGATTTGTAATTTATACTATCCCTTTCCGTTTTTATCCGTAAATTCTACAGTTATTCAGTATCATCACAACAATGAAAATTGCCTTCACGACGAGCGATAGAGTACATATAAATGCTCACTTTGGGTGGGCGAAAGAGATTGATGTTTATGAAGTCTCCCCAGAAGGGTATAAGTTCTTAGAAACCCTGAAGTTTGATGGAGACTTAAAACAAGATGGCAAGGACGATAAATTAGTGCCAAAACTTGATGCATTAAACGATTGTACAATTGTTTATGTCTCAGCGATTGGTGGTATTGCCGCAGCACGTCTGATCAAAAAACGCGTCACTCCAGTCAAGGCGAAATCAGACAGTGATGAGATTATTACTATATTAAATAAATTAGTACAAACCCTTAAGGGTAATCCTCCCCCTTGGTTGCGGAAAGCTTTGAAAAAAGATCAGTCAAGTTTCTTAGAAGAAGAATTGGAGGATTAATTATACAATGACCAGCACAAATAGTGTCAATAATGCAGCTAAAAATGAAGCCGTAAGTTCACCTTTTCTGAAAGCGATCGTGCAACAAATTCGCGGTCAGGATGTTTATGGTGTTTATCGTAATTGGTCTGATGAATTAATTTTAAAGCCCTATGTAGTTAGCAAACAAAAAAAGCGGGAAATTTCTCTGGAAGGTGAGGTAGATCCAGTAACTGTAGGGCGGATTATGGCTTTTTATCGAGCGGTTGCAGCTTGTATTGAACAGGAAACTGGTTTGTTATCACAAGTTGTAGTTGATTTAAGCCATGAAGGTTTTGGTTGGGCGTTAGTATTTTCTGGTCGATTATTACTAGCGAAAAAATCTCTACGTGATGCTCACAGATTTGGCTTTGAATCTTTGGAAAAGGTTGCCGAAGAGGGTGAAAATTTTGTGCAAAAAGGCATTGATTTAGCTAAACGTTTTCCAGAAGTAGGCAAGCTCTAAGAAGAGTTCGGAGTTCGGAGTTCGGAATCATAAAATAAATATTCATGCTAGATAAATGAATTAATGAGTAGTTTATAATTCTGAATTCTGAATTCTGAATTCTTAATAGTACAACAGACTTACCGAACCTCGGTATTATCCAAATTTACGTGTGGGTTAATCCAAAATCTCAAATCTCAAATCCAAAATTGTATGACTCAAACAGAGCAAACAAATATTGAAGAGCTAAAAACAAAAATTAAGCGATTGAATAGTAAAGCAGGTCAAATGAAAATGGATCTGCATGACTTGGCAGAGGGTTTACCAACAGATTATAAAACCCTGATGGATGTTGCCCAAGCAACATATGATATATATCAACAGTTGGATGAATTGAAGCAACAACTGAAAAAGATGGAGCAGGGAAAATGACTTGGGATATAGATAAATTTCAACAACTTGTGGATGCAGAAGAGTATTTTGAATTCTTTCAAATGCCCTACGAGCAAGAAATTGTAAATGTTAATCGCCTACATATATTGAAAAAATTTTCCCAATATATTCAAGAAATTGATGAGAAATATTCTGACTTAAGTTTGTCAGATAAACTAACTCATTATCGTGATGCTTTAGAAAGGGCATATCAGGTTTTTATTGAATCAACACCCCATGAACAAAAGTTGTTCAAAGTATTTCATGACAAGCCGAAAAATGTAGTAACGCTGACAGAAATCAATTCTGATTAGGAGGTAAAAATTGGTTAACCTAACACCTACCGAGTTAGAACGTTATCGTCGTCAAATTATGCTCCCCAATTTTGGTGAGTTAGCACAGAAGCGATTAAAGTCAGCGACGGTTTTAGTTACTGGTGTGGGAGGATTAGGAGGTACGGCCGCGCTCTATTTAGCCGTAGCAGGCGTTGGGCGACTTGTCCTAGTCCGGGGTGGCGATTTGCGACGTGATGATATGAATCGCCAAATTCTGATGACTGATGATTGGATAGGTAAGCCAAGGGTTTTCAAAGCTAAGGAAACTCTAGAAGCCATCAATCCTGATGTCCAGATAGATGCAGTTCATGAGTACATCACTGCTGAAAATGTGGATTCCCTAGTACAGTCAGCCGATATGGCTTTAGACTGTGCCCACAATTTTGAGGAACGCAACTTATTAAACGAGGCTTGCGTGCGTTGGCGCAAGCCAATGGTAGAAGCAGCAATGGATGGGATGGAGGCTTACCTGACTACGATTATTCCGGGGGTGACTCCTTGCTTATCTTGCTTATTTCCAGAAAAGCCTGATTGGGATCGACGGGGTTTTTCTGTGCTGGGTGCAGTATCCGGGACATTGGCTTGTTTAACAGCAATGGAAGCGATCAAGCTGATTACTGGATTTAGTCAACCCCTGTTATCACAACTGTTGACAATAGATCTGGCGCGGATGGAATTTGCCAAACGCCGTTCTCACCGCGATCGCTCTTGTCCAGTTTGTGGTAATAATGCTCCTTGGCGATATTCCCAATCTGATTCGATGGAAGCAACTAGTAATTGCTCTCAATAATTCTTTGTCAGGTTAAGTTTCGGTTGTCTTGTTGTTGCTAGCGAACTGCTAATTATTTTTGCTTTTCCATCAACCATCACGGAACTTCTAACCTTTTCCTAAATATTCATCATCCCAAAGATTCAGGAGGTCGAATGACTCTTACTTTGACAGAAAAAGCAGAATTTCGTCTGCGAGCATTTCTAGCGAGTTCTGCTGCCGATGCTAATGGCAACACTAAGGGTATCCGCATCTCTGTTAAAGATGGTGGTTGCAGTGGCTATGAGTATGGCATGGATATCACCAGTAAGCCAAAGCCAGATGATTTGGTGATTGAACAAGGTAAGGTGACATTGTATGTCGATGCCAAAAGTGCGCCTTTACTAGAAGGAGTGGTGATTGATTTTGTTGATGGTGTGATGGATAGCGGCTTTAAATTTACCAATCCCAACGCTACTGATACCTGTGGTTGTGGCAAATCCTTTAAAACCAGTGACTGTAATTCCCCAGGTGTTCCTTGCAACTAAGGTTAGTAGTGCAAGTATGCATTTACTCACCTAAAAGCTATTAGCTTTATCCAACCTAACTCTATTAAGTTTGAGGAGAATCGGAAAATGGCAACTTATCAAGTCAGACTCATCAGTAAAAAAGAGAATCTGGACACCACCATTGAGGTAGATGAAGAAACTACCATCTTAGAAGCAGCAGAAGACCTAGGTATTGACTTACCTTCTTCTTGTCGCGCCGGTTCTTGCTCTAGTTGCGTTGGTAAGGTGGTTGAGGGCGAAGTCGATCAATCTGACCAAAACTTTCTAGATGATGAGCAGGTAGAAAAAGGGTTTGCTCTACTTTGTGTTACCTATCCCCGCTCTAATTGCACCATTAAAACTCATCAAGAACCTTATCTCGTCTAAATTTTTTATTTCTGCCCTTAGCCAACAGCAATAAAGTCGTAGCTGGCAATCGGTTACGACTTTTTTTATTTAGTAGTGCATATGAAAATAATTCTTCTCCACTCTTAACTCCTCACTATTTTCAAGCTAGCTCCTCACGAGAAAATCTCGCAACCAAGTATGAAAAGGCTTTGTGACTCACTTCTCAAGGGCGCACGCAATGCGCCCCTACTGGGCGCTGATTAACTATTTTCAAGTTAGCTCCTCACGAGAAAATCTCGCAACCAAGCCATGAAAATAATTCCTTCCCTCCTTCACTCCTTCCCTCCTTCACTCCTTCCCTCCTTCACTCCTTCCCTCCCTAACTTTCAACAGCAACCATAACCTCAGTGGCTTTCATTACCGCATAAACCTCTTTGCCTATGGTCAAATGCAAATTATCGGCTGAGGATTTTGTAATTACTGAGACTACTTCTATCCCAGGAGCAATTTCTATTGTTACTTCTGTGCTTACTACTCCAGGAATAATTTTTTTGACTGTGCCTTTGAGACTGTTACGAGCACTAATTTTCATATGTGACCGGGAGATTTAGTATTTTTAACATTCCAAATCTTATCAATATAGGATAATATTAAGGATTTTCTTCAGGTTTTGTTCAGGTTTAACTAAATAAATGTGTCACAGATGTCACAATCAGCAAATTTTCAGTTTGACAACCAAACTTGTAAACATAATTGGTCTGCTTATTACAAAGCAGTGAAAGGTCGCCCACCACGGGACACTTTACTAACAGCTTTGGCAAATTTTGATAGTGAAATTACTGATAAGAATAGTTCCTTATTTGCAGTTGATTTGGGATGTGGAGAAGGGCGAGATACTGGGGAAATTTTGCGTCGTGGCTGGCGGGTGTTGGCAATTGATGGGGAACAAGAAGCGATTAACCTTTTGTTGAATAATCCGGAGATTAACCACCAAGGTTTACAAACTTGTGTGATGCAATTTGAAAATTTAGTATTGCCAGAATCAGTAGATTTAATCAATGCCAGTTTTTCCCTACCTTTTTGTCCACCCGAATATTTTCCTAGATTGTGGGACATAATTATTACATCTTTGCGTGTTGGAGGACGTTTTTGCGGACAGTTATTTGGTAATAGGGACTCGTGGGCAATTGATTCTTCTATGAATCATCATACCCGCCAGCAGATAGAAGAATTGCTGCAAAGCCTTGTGATTGAGATGTTAGAGGAAGAAGAATATCCCGGTAAGACTGCACTGGGAGAAGATAAACATTGGCATATGTTTCATATTGTGGCTCGGAAGAAATGAGTCAATCAATTTTGGATTTTGGATTTTAGATTTTAGATTGACACCCATGCAGATTCAGGCTTTGTAACATTAAGAAATTAGCGATCGCAATAATTTTATTTGAGCAAAACCAGTAGATTAGGGTCTTTCTGGTTAAGTAATACTGGCTTATAAATGATGAGTGATAGATATTTATACGGAGAGAGTTTATACTTTCTTTAAATAATTGATATCATAAATTGTCAGATACTTACTTATCAGTTTAACTACTGAGAGATTCAACAGGTTATAAATTGAATTAAGGAAATAAACCAGTTGATTTAATTTTCTAATTCATATAAATATGCATCTGAAAAAATTATCTATAGCGGCTGCGATCGCAGTAACTACAACCATCGGTACTGTTAGTTTAAATCCTAGCGGAGCAGCAGCAGTTAATTTTACAGGAAAAATCAAGGTAGATTTTGATGAAAATGTTGGTGATACTAGTAAGAACCCTTTAGATGGTGGGCAAGAATTGGATAATCTTTGGGCTGACTATGGCTTAAAAATGGATGCTCAAAAATGGGATAAAAAGAATAAGAAGTATGAAAAGGCGGAATTATGGTTATATAACAGCAATTGTATAGCTCCAGGTGAAGCTGAATCTACGAATAAATTCACCGAGCCATGTACTGGTGGTGATAGAGATTTAGCCACAGGAAAAGGTAAATATAAGAAGAATGGCAAATGGTATAAATATAACTCAGATCCTCAAGAAAAAGTCTTAATTATTCAAGAACATGGGGGTGACCCAGATGATGCAGTACGTGGTATAATCACTTTTGATTTTACTGATGAGTTGGGGGTTGATTTCCATGAAATTGGTTTGCTAGATTTAGACGAACCTGAACACCCAAAATTTAAGTTCTATTTTGCAAATGGTACTGAGAGTGAGCTATTAGACTCTAATGATTCTGAGGTCGATGTCACTCTTTTAAGTACAAAATGGAATGGTAATCCACTCAAAAAAGATAACTCCCTGAGAAAATATAATTTCAATTTTAAGGATGTGAAAAAATTAGAAGTCAGTTTGCCTGGAAGTGGTGCAGTTACTCACCTGAAATACACCAGAGTTCCTGAGCCTACTTCTGCTTTAGGTTTATTAGTTGGTGCTTTCGGTATGGTTTCTTTCATCAAACGCAAGGCATCGTAATATTATTTTGGATTTTGGATTGTATATTTTAGATCGGGAATTTACCTTTGCTAGTCAAAATTTGCCTTTTGGAGTCATAGTACGTCGCGGCGGAAAGGCCGCAACCATTTATAAAAGGTCAAAGCTATAAAACACAGTACTTTTGACTTTTGACTTCCAAGGCAACGGTACTAGTGTTCCACCACATTGATTTATAAGGCTAGGTAAGAGATCCCCGACTTCTGAATAAATATCCGCACATCATAGGGATTCATAAGAGAGAAATCGGGTATCTAAACGCCGGGATGTAAGTAAAACCAGTGGAGCAACTATTTTAAATCCATCAATGAACAGTAGTTTTTTCCTCCACTAAGTCTTGAAACATGGGGGTACTGAGATAACGCTCACCAAAGGAAGGCTGAATCATCACAATTAAACGACCTTGATTTTCTGGACGTTTTCCTACTTGTATGGCTGCATCTAAAGCTGCACCAGAGGATATCCCAGATAATAATCCTTCTTCTTTTGCCAAGCGCCTGCCTAAAGCCATAGCGTCTTCATCTTTAACTGTCACCACCTCGTCAATTAAATCTGTACGCAGCACCTCTGGAACAAATCCGGCTCCAATTCCCTGGATTTTATGGGGTCCTGGTTCACCACCAGACAATATTGGACTATTGCTCGGTTCAACTGCGATCGCTTGTAATGTTTCTTTACGTGGTTTTAGTACTTCGGCGATTCCGGTAATTGTACCACCAGTACCCACCCCAGCTACCACAATATCTACTTTGCCATCGGTATCTGCCCAAATTTCCTCGGCGGTGGTTTGTCGATGAATTTGGGGGTTAGCAGGATTGCGAAACTGTTGCAACATATATGCATTAGCTGTATTTGCTACTATTTCCTCAGCCTTGCTAATGGCACCTTTCATCCCCTGGCTTCCTGGGGTTAACTCTAACCTGGCACCGTAAGCACGCAACATGGCACGGCGTTCCATACTCATGGTTTCTGGCATTGTCAAAATCAAACTGTAGCCTTTAGCTGCGGCTACCATAGCTAAAGCAATGCCTGTATTCCCTGATGTTGGTTCTACTAATATGGTTTTCCCTGGCTGAATCAAACCGGATTTTTCCGCCTCCAGCACCATATTTACCCCAATCCTGTCTTTGACTGAAGCCGCTGGGTTCATTCCCTCCAATTTGACCACAATATTGGCAACACATCCCTCTGATTGGGGAATCTTATTCAATTTTACTAAAGGAGTTCTGCCAATCAGTTCTGTTACATTTTCAGCTATTTGCATTAGTTAACTCCTAAAAACGTCTATGGAAATTCTTTGACAGGATATACTTCTGGATAATTTTTTATTCTATGGGAATATCTTTGCTGATTTATTTTGCCTAGTAATAATATCTCCAAAATCAACATAAATAGATGTTCTGTTATAACCAATTGTTGACAAAAGTTAAATTTTGTATCCATAAATTCATATTCTAGCAAACTAAGGTCACAGATCCCCGACTTCTTAAAGAAGTCGGGGATCTAAACTCCGCGACTCGTCAAAATTAATGTGGTGGAACACTAGCTTATGTCTTGCTTAATTGCCACCAAAATTTATCTAATCCATGAGTACATAAATGCTAGTCCCCCATCTTCTTAATGCCAGTACCCCCTACTAGAAATACTAGAACCCAATACCCAATATTTTTTGGGAATGGCTATGACATAGATGATTTGCTGCTGTGAGTACAACCTTAATTAATTTAATAATCTCGATCCGGCTGGCAATAACTACTATCAACGAAAGCTTCTGATATAAAACTTATAGGATTTACGCAGAGATTCCCCTCTACCCCCCTAGATTCTCAAGTGAAAACTTGGAAGCGAGGGGGGACTTCTTAATTATCAGGGCATCAATAATGGTATGAAAATAGCTCCACAAGTCAATTATTTCAGTTATGTAAAAGACTATTTCTACCAACATTCATTATCTAGGAGAAAATCGGCTAGATGAGGTTAAAGCTGTTAAACTTGCTTTCAGTATCTTTAGTTACTGTAGTAATCCTTTATCCTGCGCTATTAGTATTGAGTGTGGTTTGGCAAGAGCATCTACAAATGGTTTTGGACAAACAAAATAATATGTTCAAAATGATTCATTGGCTGTTATTTCTCATTCCTATTTGCCTGGAGCTAGTAATTCTTGGGTATGACAGGTATAGGAATCATCATACTATTACTGTGCAACAACAAGTCAAAATGCTAGAAAAACTATGGCATCAAAGCTGAAAACCCTGAGGGGTCACAGATCCCCGACTTCTTAAAGAAGTCGGGGATCGCTCACACCGCGACTAGATTTTTCCATAAAAATAGAATTGCTCCCTACTTTAATTGCTAAATATAAACAAACATGGCAGAAGAACAGAAAATCACGATTACAGAAGAGCGGCAAAACTTATATTTCAGTCTTATCGATAGGCTGTTGAAGTGTCCTAATGGTCAAGAACCAGAAATATTAGAAGCTGAACCTGAATTACTCGATGCAGGCTTTATCCATACTATCCTTCAAGTATCAGCAGCGTTTGCACACCAGGGAAATTCTGATGGTGCGGAGTTTTTAGTTCATATTGCTCGTGAATTATCTAAGCAATTAGGACTTTATCCTCAGGTGCCAAATCAGGAGTAAGGGATGCAATTGACTTCAACTGATGCTGGAAACATTGCCTTAGATTTTATTATGGCTGAGTGGAATATTCCAGAAGGTGACAAAGACTGGTTTGTCATTATCAGTTCTCGGTTGCTTGGTGAAAGCTGGTATATTGTAGAATTAGGAATTCCTGGATTTCCCGATCGCTGGTATATTCAAGTCTATGACACTGGAGAGTGTGACCCTAATTATACATTTACTTCTCCTATCGGTGGTAATGAAGGATATGTCGATCTAGAGAGTCTACCTCATTTACTGGGAGAAGTACTCATTTGTGAGCGTAATACTAGATGAATTTAGTCATTCAATTTTAGATTTTGGATTTTGGATTTTGGATTGGTCAATTTGTCAGTCAGATATAACTCACATAATTAAAAATTCCAATTGCTTATAGTCTAAAAACATTTAAGTATTTGAACTCGTTGCCAAAATTGAGATACCCGACTTATTCTAATAAGTCGGGTATTTGAATAACAACTTTATTTTTTCAAATTATTAGGACTTACGCACTCGTGATGAAAAATAAGGCTTAGCTATGCCGTAGGCTTTACGTAATGACGTAAATACGTAGCTTGTGTGTAAGTCCTGATTATATCTCGTAAACAAATAGGAAATATTAGTTTAACTTATGTTTGATATAAAAATATTTTTACTTGGTGTTAATCTCAATAATAATTATTAATTAAATAACTATAAATAGCTATATTAGTAGGAAATTTTCCTCGAAAATGCCAAATATTGAACAATTTTAGATTTTAGATTTTAGACCTCAGAAGTACTCCACAGATAGAGATTTGCAAATAAAAAATAAATTGTTGTATTGTTATGTAAGCATAACAAATGTATGTTATATTAAAATAGTGAAGAGTTCTACAAAGAGATGTTTTGTGATGTTAACTGAAGACATCCTAGCTAGAGAATTCACCAGAATTGTTAGCCAGTATTACCCCCAAGTTGGAGAATTATTAAAATCTTGTCATGTAAAAATCATTCGTGGTCAATGGGGAAGACCAGCCAAACATTTCCAATATGTAGGAATTTATTGCTCTGAAGAAATGATGATGTATCTACAGGCTCATCACAATCTTCTCAGAGACATAGCAGAAAACATGGGATTAGTTCAGGTAGTGTTCCTCAATGCTACGCGACTGTTGCGCGATCCCATGTCGAAGCTCAAACAATCTGATCCGCGTTTGTGGTTAGAGTTACATTTGCTTGCAGCATGATGAAAATCATAATTACTAGAAGTAGTTGAAGTAATTTGTAATTACAATTAGTAGGGGTTTGTACCCTCTTCGTTACGAATTAGTAATTATGTGGGCATATCCTGCAAGTTGTGAGATTAAACGCAAAGCCCAAAACGATTCATTTTATATGAGGAGAGCGCCATTTTCTTTACAGAGATTGTGATTACCCTAATACCCCTCAACATCTGTACGATCGCCACCTGTCGAACTAAAATTCAACTTTCCATGACAAATAGAATCTCGGCACATTGGCGCTCAAATCCTCATTTTGTGATCTCTTCAGACAGAAGAATTTGAAGTGCTACAACTAGGAGGTATCCGAATCGATGCATAAAAAACCATTCCTTCCTCCCGATGATATGCCTCCGAATGAGACAACTCAAGCTGATGGCATATTGCGTCGAGAATTAGAGCAATCAACCTCTAGATGCTTTTATGAAGCTTGCGATCGCATCACCCAAACATTATTATCTATGTGTCAGTGGCATATAACCACCAATTTTGGTCCTCCCATATTGATTGTTGAATGTCCTGATATGCCTACCTACTGGAATATCATCAGCGATATTTCCCAATTAGGTAATAGGCTACAAAGGTTCGCCAATCGGGCAAAAATTCGCGTTTGTCCTCCTCCAGATAATGGTGCGCCCTTTGAAATTCGAGTTAATGAAATCTCTATGTACCGAGATTGGTTTTAACTGGAGTTTCACAGAGCGATGGTAAAAGGGAATCAATCTTTCTGCTTCCTTTTGCCTGGTGATTTAAATTCAGGAAGCGATCGCTACAGGTAAATGATAACTCCCCATACTCCAACATCTTCAGATCCTCCTATGATTAATAGGGGGATTTTGTTGTTTTTGGGGTCTATTTCAACACTACTCGGTTAAGCATTTTGAACTGGCCAGAACAGTGCGGTCTTGGGTTACACTCGAATGGCACTAAGAAAAGCTCTAAGCTAGAATACATTATACAATAATTATCATTTTCACTAATTGATTGTTTTTTGGAAGTCCCCAACAAGAGTGAGGTGTACCTCACTAGCCTAGGAAGGGCTATATATAGTTATTATGGGTATTTAAGAATTCAAGCTAGTTCTTCTACTTGGTTAACTATTGACCTAAAAAACCCTGACTAGCTCCTACATTTATCTCACTAAAAAGTGTCTTATCATCACAACTCACAATCATAGCTACTGTTCTTACTATATCTTCTACAGGCATAGCTTTTTGATATGATTCACTGGAACTATTTTTCTTCAGTAAGGAAGTTGCTACAGATCTTGGATTAATTAAACATACTCGAATTCCTAAACCGGCAAGCTCTTCGGCTAGACTTAAACTGAATCCTCGGATAGCATGTTTCACGGAAGAGCTGAGAACTCGATTTGACTTTGGATGGTATGACAGAGATGATCCTATATTTATTATTAGACTGCCAGGTTCCAAATAACATACCAAGCTAGAAATGATTTGCATTGGTCTAATTACATTAATCAAAAAATCCTTAGTAATATTTTCATAAGTTAATGTCGCAAATTCTTTTGAGATATAAGTTCCAACACAATTAACTAAAATCCCAACATTTTTTTGAAGATTTAACGATTCTATTTTCGCTTTTATGACCAGATCGTTATCCTCAAAATTCATTTGCTCTGTATAAATCTGTAGATTTTCAATTTGACTAAGTTCATTTTTCAGAGCAGATAATTTTTCCAAATTAGTGCCGAAGATATATATTTTTTTGACTTGATTAATTAATTCATATGAAATACCAGAACCAATTCCACCTGTTGCACCGAGTATTATTGCAAAGTCGTAAGATTTAAACCTTTTCCTCATTATACAATTGCTTTCTCATATATTTTTACTTGAAAACCTTGAGGATATTCACATATGATCACACTACTGTAATTATCAAGGTCAGTCTCTCCCTGATAAACAACTTTAAACCCTTTGGGTAAGGCTTTTAACGAATTTTCAATATTTTCTGATTCAACAAATAATATAGTGTAAACATCTTCCTTCTCTTTAGAATAAAACTCTAAATAACCATGATTGATCTCAATAACCTGATGCTCTTGGTAACCATCATGAAGACTATTTCTAAATTTAATTCCCAGATTTTTAAGGACATCAAGCATTAACTGAGAAGCTGGTAATTGTAAAGCCAAACCAAGAAAACTAGTATTTGACAGCTCAGTGTTTACAGTCATTTTGAATACTTACATCTATATTTTTGAATCAAAACTACCACAATTGTGTAGACAACTAATATTTATCATATAGTCAGGACTTACGCAATTGTCACAATCGGTGATTGGTACGTGAGGTTACAAGCCTGATAACTACGTTCAAGTATTCTCGCAGTGTCACGCACCCTACAGAAAAAATATGCCAGTTGCGTAAGTCCTAATAGTAATTCTCTGCATATCTACAAAGGTTTAGAGGTGAATGGCACTAAGAAAAACGGAAAGCTATACTATACTAGGTAAGCATTCCAACTTGTGATCAATGAGCAGTGAGTGATTAGGGAACCAGCGATCGCTACAATACTCCAACATCTTCAGATCCCCCACTCGTAACGGGGGATTTTGTTGTTTCTGGAGCCTATCAAGGCATGGTGGGAGCGTGAGAACCCCTACGCTGTCTTCGAGGGGATGAAACGCGACTCAAGGGGATTTATCCCCAAGTTTTCTGATATAATGATACTAGCGGTAAAGCG
>JASJDS010000148.1 GCA_030065055.1 Calothrix sp. MO_192.B10 | reverse complement strand
AATTACCTCGGTTGTAGAACCAGACCGGATTTGTCCGGCGCGGGTAAGCCATCCTCGAGGTCCGGGAGCTAATATGCTTATTGGAGAACTCTGATATCATCGTTAGTTATCTCAGGGCTACTGAAAACCTTCGCTCTAGTTGACGGTATGGCGAAAGCCCCCGTGCTTCTAGCCAGGAGGTAAGCTTACAGGGGGTTTTACATTTTAGATTATGAACAATGGCGAATTAGACTTACTGGTGTTGACACTTTACATTATCGGCATCACTTATACCTTTAATCGCATGGTTGACTCCATTTCCGATCGAATGAAGATAGAATTCGATCCGGAAAAAACTATTGCCGAACAGCTCAAACAACAAGAGTTGGAAGAACAAATGGAGATTTCCTTCTCTTTAAAAGGGATGTATCCCATAGACGAACCGAATACTTTAGGAATTAGTATCAAAAACAAATCTGATGATGTAGCTATTTATGTCGATTGGGATAATAGCTCTATTGTTGGCATTGATAAACGCAGCAGGCGAGTAATTCGCCAATCTCCCGACTTGATTCGAGATTTAGCCGTACCCCAAATACCTAGTTTAATTGTCCCTGGTAAAACACTCAAAGAATCAATCACCGCAGAAGATGTATTTAAACGGGATAAAGAAACTGGTACCTACTCCCCTGAAGATCCCATAGTTAATATTCCTAAACTAAAAGAGGGGAAAAAAGACCAGAAAAAGCAGTATAGCAACTTCATGCAGAGAAAAGAGGAATTTAACTTTTCCCTAGATTTGGTGCTGCGGACATCGAAAACAGCTTACGGTGTCGCTCAAGGTCAAAATGTTCCCCCAGTTTGCATTATTAACTGCCCCTTTGTGATCCGTAAACTCCCTTGGACTTACGCCCTACCTTGGAATAAAAAGAAGTGAACCACAATGAAAAATTAACCATTAAGTTAGCCAAATCTAAAAGAAGCCTCACATCTCGTCCGCAAGGGGACTGTGAGATGAATTTTTGGAAAATCAAGGTGCATCCTCTGACCCATGTTGACCGACGGTCAACGCGGGAGTGGGGATAGTGCCTTGATTTACATCTTTGTGTTGGGTTACCATGAAACTACAGTCGGGAGGGGCACGTGCCTGACTATAAACTGCGGTAGTGGGAAACAATTGGAGTACCACGAACGAATTTCTGCAAGGATCATTTCCGGCAGAAGCTTACACTTACCCACCAGGGAAGTGTAGGAGTGTCACGAGAGAGTAGGCGTAGGCGGTTGCAGACTGGTATCAATTACCAGTTTGAGGAAAGTCCGGGCTCCCGAAAGACCAAACTTGCTGGGTAACGCCCAGTGCGAGCGATCGTGAGGATAGTGCCACAGAAAAATACCGCCCCTATTCAAGTAAAAAGTAAAAAGTAAAAAGTAAAAAGGAACTAATCTTACTTTTGACTTTTGATGTTTTATTTTTGACTTGTGTGGGGTAAGGGTGCAAAGGTGCGGTAAGAGCGCACCAGCAGCATCGAGAGGTGCTGGCTCGGTAAACCCCGGTTGGGAGCAAGGTCGAAGGAACTATGGTTGGTCTTTTACCAGTTCCGTAAAATTAGAGCCGCTAGAGGTGTCTGGTAACAGGCATCCCAGATAGATAACCGCCCTCAGATGCTAATTGCTAATGAGAACAGAACCCGGCTTACTACCAACTCTCTCCTTCCAATCCAAAATTTTCTTGTGGCTACTTAACAAAAGTTAGTAATAGTTTCTTTATTCACATCTTGTACCTGTGTTCAAAACCGGGTTTATTGAGAATAACTAACTAATGTTGAAATCCTAAATATTGTGTTGAAAAACCCAATTTTTTTAGTCTTGTTGAGAATGCCGCAATATATGTGTTTGGGTATTCTAGAAAATAAAAGTTTACGAGGTTCGTAGTGAGCGATAAAGTACTCGTATAAGCACTAAAGTACTTACTACCAATTGCTTAAATTTAACTGAATCAAGCTCAAAAAATTATTTCCCTCCTTCTGGGCGGGGAAACCCCGCCCCTACTCCTTCCCTCATTCCATCCGGGCGGGGAAACCCCGCCCCTACTCATTCCCTTTTTCCCCAAGTCCCTTACTAGAGCAGATGCAATTTTATAATTCAAGATGATTTAATGAAACTTGCTTATCCACGTCGTCAACGGCAACTCGAAACTTTAGTTAAAAAATTAGGCTTGTCACTAGAAGCACCGATAAAGTGGGAGTTACTTGACTTAGCACTTACCCATCCTTCTGTCTCTGACTCAGAAAATTACGAACAACTCGAATTTGTGGGGGATGCGGTAGTACGCTTAGTGGCAGCGGTTGTTTTATGGGAAAATTACCCAGATTTTCCGGTGGGAGACTTTGCCGCCATTCGTTCTGTATTGGTGAGCGATCGCATTTTAGCCAAGTTAGCCAAAGAATATGGTTTACAATTATACTTGCTAGTAGCTGGTAGTGCTAGCGGCGATCGCATGGGTCAACAATCCCGGTTGGCAGATGCTTTTGAAGCTGTTCTTGGCGCTCTTTATCTCAGTACCAATAATTTAGATTTAATCCGTCCCTGGTTGGATCATCACTTTTGCAAACTTGCCGCCGAAATTCGCCGCGATCCTGCCCGATTAAACTATAAAGCCGCTTTACAAGAATGGACTCAAGCCCAATTTAAAGTTTTACCAGAATACCGAGTGGTAGAAATACCCTCACCACCACATAATCAGGAACGCTTCATCGCTGAAGTGTGGTTACATGGGGAAAAACTAGGTCAGGGCAAAGGACGTTCGATTAAAGCTGCGGAACAAGCTGCTGCAAAGGTAGCTTTTTTATCTATAGACCATCCGCAAAAATCCTGAGAACAAACCATTGCTTGGGTGCTGATAATTAGTTTGTAGTCAGCCTTGACAATCAATGAATCCAATTAAAATTGCCCTTGTTGGTGTGGGACGGTGGGGAGTACATTTACTCAGAAATTTTTTGAACCAACCTCAAGCCCAAATAGTAGCAATAGTCGATCACCATCCAGAAAAATTAGGGGCAGTTAAACAGCAATTTCAGTTAGATAGTAGTGTCTTACTGACAACCCAATGGGAGGATATTGGGGCAATTCAAGACTTACAAGCAGTAGTTATAGCTACCACAGCTTCCACCCATTATCCTTTGATTAAAGATGCTCTCAAACAGCAATATCATGTTTTAGCCGAAAAGCCCTTAACCCTTGACTCGGAAGAGTGTCAGGAACTTTGCCGACTAGCTGAGTATCAACAAAGACTGTTGATGGTTGACCATACGTATTTGTTTCATCCAGCAGTTGAACGAGGAAAAGCAATTGTTAATAGTCATAAATTGGGCAATTTACGTTATGGTTATGCCAGTCGCACCCACTTAGGACCAGTTCGCCAAGATGTGGATGCTTTGTGGGACTTAGCTATCCATGATATTGCTATTTTTAATCATTGGTTAAATCAAACACCTGTAAGCGTACAGGCAAAGGGTACGGTGTGGTTGCAACCCCAGGCAGAATGGGGAGTAGGTAATACACCCCCAGGACTGGCAGACTTAGTCTGGATAACTCTGAACTATGGTAATGGCTTTCAAGCATATATTCATCTATGTTGGCTCAATCCAGATAAGCAGCGACGCTTAACGGTGGTAGGAAGCCGTGGTAGTTTGATTTTTGATGAAATGTCACCGGATGCCCCTTTAACCCTGCTACATGGCGAATTGAAGCAGTCAGACAAGCAATTTATACCTGGGAGCCAGAGGCAAGAAGTGCTAGAAATACCCAAAGAAGAACCATTGCAAAAAGTTTGCTCCCGCTTTATCAGCAGTATTATCCAGCAGAACCCTGTAGAGGTTTCATCTGGTTGGGTAGGTACAGAGTTAGTCAAAATCCTGTCTGCGTTGACAACTTCTCTCCAACTAGGAGGTAAAACAATTCCGGTTCAAACTAAGCTCTGAAGAAACACTCATAAAGGAGGGAGTGAGGGAGTGAGCAATCTCTCGTAGGTTGGGTGGAACAAAGTAGAACCCAACAAATGCCAACTAAAACAGACATTGTTTAACAAAAATATTTGCAAACTCAACCTAAAACTATCCCCTTCACAATTTTTTTCATATTTTTTGACCCAAAAATCTGTGTTGGGTTACGCTCCGCTCCACCCAACCTACTATATTATTCATGCTGGACTTTTTTTCGTTTAAATCCCGGTAGTTAAAGGTGTTTCTTCCATTCATAGCGAGGGAATTTAATTCTTTATTAGTTATTAGTTTTGGGGATTCTCCTAACTATTTTAAATAGGGGTTTTGATCCCAGGGAAGTAAGAGGAAGTAGGGTTAAGTACATCCCCTAAATTTTCCTCATTTACATTATCATTATTGCTAGATGCCTCCATCTTTTGTGGAGGTTCGTTTCCATTATCGTCAGAGGAATTATCTGAGTCGATTGGTGGTGGAGATAACAGGGATTTATTAATTAAGGGCAAAGTAATTGTTACCGTAGTACCTTGATTAATGCCTTCACTATTTAAAGTAATACTACCTCCCATCAGTTCTATTAAGTTACGGGAAATGGCTAATCCTAAACCCGTACCGCTAAATTTACGGGTAGAACGATTATCTACCATGACAAATGGGCGAAATAATTTACTTTGTTGACTAGGATCGATACCAATTCCTGTATCTTTTACCGTGACAATTACCACAGATTTATCTGTATCTGAGGGTTGAATTTCTGCATTCACACTAATGCTGCCCTCATCTGTAAATTTAGTAGCATTGCTAATGATATTAATAATTACCTGTTTTAATTTGCTTGGATCTACATTTACAGGTATTTCTTGATCAATTAATTGGCATTGTAATTGTAACCCTTTTTGTTGAATATTTACTGACTGTAAATTAATTACTTCCATCAATAATTTTCGCAGATCTATAGGTTCTGTAACCACTGAAAGTTTTCCAGCTTCTATTTTAGATATATCTAAAATGTCATTAATAATTCCTAATAAATGTATAGCTGTTTCATCTGCACGTTGGAGAAAATCCATTTCTTCTTCTCTACTATCACATAAGCCATCTGTAACTAAACGGATGCAATTAATAATAATATTCAGGGGATTCCTCAATTCATGGGAAGTGGTAGCTAAAAAATGACTTTTGACCTGATTAGCAGTTTTCGCTTCTTTCCAAGCTAATTCTAATTCTTCTGCCCAAGCTTTGAGTCTTTCAACCATTTGATTTAGTGCTTGCGCTAATTGATTAAATTCCCGGATTTCCAAATCATGAGGAATTGGTTCTATCTCTTGATGTAGATGCAGGTTTAATGCGTAATCCCTTAATTTTTCTACTGGACGAGCTAAATATGGAGCCACATATAGTGATGTCAACAAACTCGCAGCGATTAAACCCACCGTCAACACAATTAAAATCAGTGTAATTTCTTCTAAACCCAACAATGCATTATCTAAGCTAGTAAAAGTGATAACAATCCATTGCTGTTGTGGTTGTATATTGGCAATATTGGGAATTGCTGCGTAACCTACAATAGATTCCCCACTCGATTTTAAATGTAAGTTAATGGGTTTATTTTCCCCTGAGATCGCGTTTTGAATAATTTTTTGAACTTTAGCTTCATCTGTGATTTTGGCGATATCCCTTCCTACTTTTTCTATTTGAGGATGAGCTAAAATAGTGCCATCTGCGGCAATGATGATAGTATTACCCATCAGAGAACCAGGTTTTTCCGTTTTCTGCTGGTAAACCACCGATTGTACGCTCAAACCATAGATTAATTCCCCTGTGGAGCTATATACAGGTACAGACAGCAGTAATTGTAATTGACTGCCTTGATTGCTTCTACCTGTAATTCCTGGCTTGGGACTTAATACGGTTGCAACCTGAAAACCTTCATCAGACAAAGGTAATTGCAGCTGGGCGATGGGCTTATCGCTGCATGTGCTATTAATCAGATTACCATTGCGTACATCTGTCAGCTGAATACATTGAATGCGGTTAGGCAATTGTCTACTTAACTGAATCAGAAATTCTTCTATTTCGGGAAGGGAACCTGTTTTTAGTGGGACTGTTTGACTGGCAAGTTGTAAACTAGTTTTCAGAGATGCGATCGCTGCTAAAATTTCATCTCTCCGAGAAATCGCACTTGCGGTTAAATTTTTCCTAGCAGTTGCCAAGAGGCTAGAACGAGCTTTATTTAAAGCAAGAATCTCTCCTACTAATAATACTGGCACGAATATTAGTAAGATTCTCGACACTAAAATTCTCCGAAAGGATGATTGACGCGACTTAGACATCAGCTGTCTCTCTTGGCATAATGCAAACCATAACAACCACGATATGCAATTAAATCGGTTTGTCGTAGGTATTTTGCTAAATCATAAGAATTACTTTTAACTACCATCGGAGCATAATATTTGTTAATGTTTTAATGTTGCAGGAAATACCAAAATGTACTTAGGGTAATGGGCGCGTAAATGGAATTAATTGTGACATTAATATGCTCACAAACCAAATTGATAATTAAAAAACTAGGATTTTGCAGATTTTCATGTTCAATCGTCCCCATACAACAGTAATATTAGCAATGAGTGTAGATGGCAAAATAGCAGATGCAATGCGATCGC
Source organism: Calothrix sp. MO_192.B10 (assembly GCA_030065055.1). Classification (GTDB taxonomy): domain Bacteria; phylum Cyanobacteriota; class Cyanobacteriia; order Cyanobacteriales; family Nostocaceae; genus Calothrix_A. The sequence continues at coordinate 11,762 of JASJDS010000148.1, read as the reverse complement.
CAGCTAGATTTGGCTCTCCAGTGGATAAATTCCATTTAGAGCAACAGATCGCAGTTGCTGATGCTGTATTATTTGGTGCTGGTACACTCCGGTCTTATGGTACAACATTGACTGTATCTCATCCAAAATTACTGCAACAAAGAAAACAAAGGGGTCTGCCACCACAGCCAATTCATATTGTAGTTTCAAAATCGGCTCAAATAGATCCGCAAATTCGTTTTTTTTCCCAATCTATTCCCAGATGGTTGTTAACCTCTTCTACGGGTGCAGATGCTTGGAAGCAATGCCAATCTACAGTTCATTCCTCTCAGGGTAAATTCCATCAGATTTTGGTATTAGAAACACCAATGGGCAAAATTGACATTGCAGCAGCTTTAATGCATTTTAACGCTCTTGGTATTAAACATTTAGCAGTTTTGGGAGGGGGTACTTTAGTCGCTGGAATGATAGAACTAGATTTAATTGATGAGTTATGGTTAACAGTTTGCCCATTAATTTTAGGCGGCGTTACTGCACCCACACCAGTGGAAGGTCAGGGATTCTTAACACACCTCGCACCACGTTTAGAATTACTGGCAGTAAATAAAATTGAAGGAGAAGTATTTTTAAATTATCGTGTCATACACTAATACGTCGCGGCGGAAAGGCCGCAACCATTTATAAAAGGTCAAAGCTAGAAAACACAGTACTTTTGAATGCGTGAATGCGTGACTTCCGTGCAGCGGCACTAATGTATTTCATACAAAAAGTTCTATGAATTACCCATTGACAGAAAACTGACTATGTGAATTTAAGCATATTTGAATCGGGTGCAATGAGCCGAAAACCTCAATAATACCTCAATATGAATAAGGTCTAAAATAATTGCATTAACGCCCAGTGATTGACAATATTTTAGGCGTTGGCGTAGCCCGCCGCAGGCATCGCTTTGAGCATCGGAAAATAAATCAAACTTTCAATCGTAATTTTTTCGTTGACACATTTACCAGGGTTTTTGTCAAGAGTCATTTAGATGTGTTTGCCCTAGGAAAGCCGCCCCCGTCGCCATTAACGTTAACTATTGGCTAAATTGAAGTAAACAATCAACAGTCAACGTAAAATCCCCTGCTTAAATTCAGGGGATTAGCTTAATTTAGAATGCTGCTTCCAAGGTAAATATTCATGGAAATGCCAATCGACAATTACATTAATATAGAAGGTATTAATACTCGCTACTGGAAAGTTGGTGAACATGGAACACCGATTATACTTATTCATGGCGCTGGTGCATCAACAGATTACTGGTACAAAAACATATTTGTCTTAGGGCAAAATCATCAAGTTTATGCTCTGGACTGGGTAGGTTCGGGCAAGAGTGACAAGCCTGAAAAAACATATAACTATGATGATTTAACAAATTTTGTCATCCAGTTTATAGCTATGAAAACATTAACTTAATACATAGCTGATGAAAGCGGTAGATGCTAATCGATGCTAGATAAATTAAAAAGTGAAACTGGTGCGGACAATACCAAGAGTAATTGAATCACTATCTGGAGTGTGACCAGGTTCTATAATATGGATAATACCGGGAGTAACGCTAATATTATCTGTTAGTCTCCAGCGATAGAACGCTTCAATATGTGTCGTAGTTCCTGGTTGTCCACCGGGTCCTCCTGCTACAACATCAGGTATATTTTTGCCTACAGGTAAATCGCTACTGGTGATTTTAGGTGGTTGTCCGACATAGATGCCGCCCAAATTGCCCTTACCAAATAGATCCGGGAAATTGGCATAAAACATATAATTAGTTGTTTCTACATTTCCCGATTCTCCAGGAATGCGGGAGTTGGTATAACCACCCCAAGCACCTAAAGTAATTTGAGGAGAAACACGCCAGTTGACTGTTGCACCAAAGGCATTGGTTTGTAAGGGCGCGTCATTGGCTAAACGAAAATCTCCTACTCCTTCTCCCACTAAACGAGGAACTAACTCTCCATTGCTAGAGTAATTATTAACGTAATAGAGGCTGGTATCTAAAGTCTTAGCAGGTGTCAGTAGTAATTGCACTCCAGTGGTAGTATTCCCATCAAATAATCCACTGCGCGAGCCTGGATTTCCTGGGTTCAAACTGGTGTAAATTGCCTGTAAACTAGCATTTTTAGTAAATTGCCAATCAAAAGCTACACCGCCACCATTAAATCCTACATTTAAAATAGGGTTTCTTTGAGCGAACCATGATAAAGGTCCATTGGATGCACTTTCTTCCCGGTTTGGACCCCGGAAAGCCCATAACATATCAACACCGGCTGTACCTACCATCATGGCTAAATTGTCGGTTATTAGATGGTGATAGTGCAGGTGATTAACGATGAAACTACTGTTGGTGAATAGTTCGTAGCCCAATAGAAAATCACTACTGAGTTTGGGTGAAGTTGACCCAGTACCAGCATATAAACCTGTTACCAAATAACCACGGGGACTAAATTGGGTGTTTAAGAATAACTGATTAAAGGTAATTACATTAGTATTAGTACCTGGGTCTTCGGTATCCCTAGTCCCATCCTTATTGGTATCCGCTCGGTTACTAGTACGTCCTTGAAAACCAATAATTGTAATACCCTTCAGTTTGGTGGTAGTGGAAAATTGATTGGCTTCTAGCTCTGCTGTACGGGCTTCTAAGGCATCCACACGACCCCGTAAGGTTGCTAATTCAGCAGAAAACTCTTCTTGTAATTTTTGTAAAGTTGTTAGATCATCGCGGGTAACTAGATCGTTAGTAGCTGTAGCTATTAACTCATTCACCCGATCTAAGCAAGCATTTAAACCAGCAGCAAACTCATATCGCGTTAATGCCCGATTGCCGCGATAGGTTTGATTGGGATAACCCGCAATACAACCGTAACGTTCTACTAAAGATTGTAATGCCTGGAAGGCCCAGTCTGTGGGTTGTACATCTCTGAGTTGGGAAACCGATGTTACTTGCTCCATCGGTTTTTGATCTAATGAGGAATTTTTGGCATCCGATAATACATCATCGGCGGAAGAGGAGGTGGTAATATCAGCTACCTCTATAGATGGTGCTGCTTCCTCAGGCATAGCTAGTGTCCTCTCCGATAGTCCACCGACCATCGCCACTAACAAACCGCCAATAACGCAGACTTTACTATTCTTCAACTTTTTATACTCTGCACGCACACATTCAACGGATGAGCTTATAGGAAATAATCCAGAAATGGCATGGGGGATATTACTGAAATAGTCTTAAATAAGACTTTATATGTGCTGGTCATCTATAGCTTATGCGAGTATAAAAGAATAATCATAAATATAAAAAAGCATTATATTCACTGATAAATAGCATGGCAAACTGCTCGCCTAATCCATCTCCCAAACCATATAAAAAACAAACACAGCATCATAAATCTTCTGCCACTGGTAAACAAAAGGTGAAAAAACTGCAAAAAAGGTTACTTAAGGTTAAGGGAAAAGTATCTACCAATCAGAGCGATCGACGAAAACCCAAATTGCTGAAAAAGTCCCAAAAACAGGGAAGTTGGCTACCTGGGATGATGGCGATCGCAATTTTGTTAACTAGTGGTGGTTTGCTAGTTACCCTTGGTTGGATCAGTATTTTATTTATGTTTAATCCCTCTGGTTTGGGACGCTTAAATCAATTGTTACCAGCATGGGCAAGAATTTCTTTATCCCGTGGAGAACAACCCCAAACGATAGGGGAAATTACTGCTAGTCTCCAGCAAAAACAGTTACAAGCCGGTGAGACTATTCCTTTGAGTGATGCAGGTAATAATTCTCCCAAACCTTTTCTATTACCAGTGTTACGCCAGCGTCCTAATTGTCAGTCAGATTGCCAAGAAATCACCGAACTCAGGGTTTATCAACCAGCGCGAGAGTCGGAATGGCAATCCCAGTCAAAAAAATATTACTATTTAACAACCCAATTACCCATCACTGGACCGGAAGAATCCTTTGTGACTGCTCCTTTAGGGGAGGCGGAAAGGGAAAATCAAACTAGCAATATTTCTTTACCTTTAAGTCAAGTGGGACGGTATAAAGATGGCGTACCTTCTTCAGGGTTTTGGTTCTATTTACGGGGACGACAGCAAGGAACAAAAGCGATCGCCTATGGGCATATCATATTTTATAATCCCCAACGCGATCGCCTGCAAAAAATGCTGTCTTGGACTAGCCCTTCAGGGAAGTTACCCAAATGGCAGCAGGTAACTGGGGATGAACGCAAGGAGTTAGTAGTGGAACAAACTACTGGCTTAGAACCACAGCTTAAGGTTTACCAACTCAAATCTGTGAAGTTGTTTCTCAATCCCTTCCAACTCGAAGAAATTACCCTCGAACAACCAGCTATGGGTGATGGAGGTTATGGAAAAGCTTTAGTCATTGCCCGTAGTGGACTGTGGACACCCGCTTGGCAGTGGTTACAATCCATAAAAAAGCAGCGCCGAGGATTACTACCTGCTACCGCCCAGGCGCAAGTGGATTTGATTGGCTTGCATTCGCAACTTACTAAGGCACAAGCAGATAAAAGCTGGGCTGCTCCCAGTCAACAAATCTTGGCATATTTAATTGATGGCCGGTGGGAAAAAGCTTTACAAGTCTTTACTAAATCCTCCCAGAATACTGAAGAAATAGCCAATCTCTTAAAGGCTGATGGGGGTAGATTGTGGAAGCGGACTCAAGGGGCTTTGCAAGTCAATCCGAAACGAGCCGAAGTCCAAATTTGGTCAGCACTAATCTTAGCAGCTCAGTCAGGAGAAACAAAGGCTAATTCATGGCTAGGCAAACAATCTCACGTGACAACAGCAACTCGCAGCAAAATTAAACAGCTGTTGGCACAACTGAATGGTGAAGTGTCTCCCACACAAGTTAATTCCACTCACCCTACCCGAATTGTAGGTACGGCTAAAAAAAATCTAGCTGTGAAAGCATCAGCATGGCTACCACTGACTGATGGGGACAACCTAACACCCAAAAATAACCAAACTTGGTATCAAATAGAGGTGAATGCCTTTCATGACGGACAAAGCTGGCAATATCTACCTTTCAATAGCTTGAAATTACCTTCAGATTCTCCCAGTCAATATCTACAAAAAAAACTGGGTATTAAGCCCAATTCAACTATCGAGATTATTACCTGGCTACCAAATAAAGAACAACGAAATGCGATCGCTAGTTTGAAAGGCGTACAATTGGAAAATGGGGTATTAACCCTATTAGCCGCAGCCACAACCACCCCTGAACAAGAATATAGCAATAGCCACCAGCTGCAACCCTTAGCTGTGACTACTGGAGCCTTGGAATGGGTACAACCATCTCCCATCAATTTCCAGCAATTGTCTCAGCAGTACCCGGAACAGGAAGAAGATATAATCCAGACTATTTGGCGCTCACTGCAAACATCCGGCGATATTTCCACCGATATAAATCCTGAACTGTCAAAGCTACGTCAACTACTAGCCAATTTACCCATAAAACTAGTAGACATTACCGACGATAATAATGATGAGATATTAGTTACTATTTCCCCAGAATTAATTCGTACTTGGAAAAAAGCTAATTCAGATAGTAAACCACAGAGTAAACAAATCCGCACCCTGATATTTTCAGATAGTGGTAAAATTATCTATTCTGAATTTAAGCCTAATAATTCCCAGACATTGACAGCGATCGCTAAACTGCCCACTGCCAATTCTCCTGTATTATTAGTAGAGAATCGCCAAAAATATACTCTTCAGCGTTGGTCAAAGGAAAATAAACGGTTTGAGTAGTAGTTAGATACTTAAAAAAATCAATTTCTGTCAATACTTATCGGTTAAGGGGAAAGGTGAAGGGTGAATTTTTAACCCTTATGATTTAACCTTTTCCCAAAACTAAATTTTGAGTTGAAAATACTTAACCGATTAATATTGAATTCACCGGGGGACTTCCCTCAAGGAGTATTAACTGATAACTTGCACCAATGTCGTTTAGCCCACATTCCCACCTTGAAATAAATTTCAAGGCTAATAAACTAAGCACGTTAAAACGCGCTCAAGACCTTTCCCAGTCTGATTTATCAGACTTTGTGTACTCGCGGTGGGAATTTATTCCTAGGCGGACATTTAGGCTAATTGAGAATGCTGCAAGTTATGAGTTAAACTAATTTTCGTGGGTTTGACTGGATAATTTTTGCTTCTGTAAATTTTGCAACTGCTGTAGCAAGCAATCTACCTCTGCTTGCAAATGGATAAACTTAACTTGCTGATCTACCTGGTAAATACACTTGTTATTGTTCAATTTCTTGGTTCCAGCTGTTTGGGAAGGGCGATCGAAAACACTAGATGATGCAGACATTTTTTATATAGCTCCACAAATTAGCTCACACCATTTAAACACAATATCATAGCTCATATTTGAAGATTTGTGAACAAATATGACATTATTGTTGCTTATATGATTCATTTGCATTGGTGTACAGACCGACAACAAGAGTAATATTTTTGTTCCAAGTTTTTCTAATGACTACATTTGGCAGTGGCTGATGATATCTTAATAAATGCATCGTCTTTTATACATCCTGTGACTTTGAGCCTGTCTGCTGAAAAATCCCACCGCCATCCCTGGCCTGGACTAATAGAAGCCTACCGTGAATACTTGCCTGTTAGCGAAAACACCCCGGTTGTGACCCTATTGGAGGGTAATACCCCTCTAATAGCCGCTCCTGCCCTAGCAGAACGCATTGGTAGGCAAGTGAGCGTATATGTAAAGTATGATGGTCTGAACCCTACCGGTAGCTTCAAAGACCGGGGAATGACCATGGCAATTTCCAAGGCTAAGGAAGCCGGGGCAAAAGCTGTGATTTGTGCGAGTACAGGTAATACTTCAGCAGCAGCAGCAGCCTATGCGCGACGGGGAGGTATGCGTCCCTTTGTGTTAATTCCTGATGGTTATGTAGCCCTGGGTAAATTGGCACAGGCTTTACTTTATGGGGCAGAAGTTTTAGCAATAAAAGGAAACTTCGATCGCGCTTTAGAAATCGTCCGTCAAATGGCAGACAACTACCCCATTACCTTAGTTAATTCGGTGAATCCCTACCGCTTGGAAGGTCAAAAAACCGGCGCGTTTGAAGTGGTTGATGCTTTAGGTAATGCTCCCGACTGGTTATGTATACCCGTGGGTAACGCTGGTAATATCACCGCCTATTGGATGGGGTTTTGTCAGTATCATCAAGCGGGAAAATGCGATCGCTTGCCAAAAATGATGGGATTTCAAGCCGCAGGTGCAGCACCTCTGGTAAATGGTCAACCAGTGGCAGATCCAGAAACTATCGCTACGGCAATTAGAATTGGCAATCCTGCGAGTTGGGAAAAAGCGGTTGCCGCCAAAGATGCCAGTCAAGGAAATTTTCGCGCTGTTACAGATGCAGAAATATTGGATGCCTATCGGATTTTGGCATCAGAAGAAGGTATTTTTTGTGAACCAGCCAGTGCATCTTCTGTGGCGGGGATGTTGCAAGTGAAAGACCAAATACCCACAGGAGCAACGGTGGTTTGTGTCCTCACGGGCAATGGTTTAAAAGATCCAGATACTGCCATTAAACACAGCAACACCCAAATCCAACAGGGAATTGCCCCAGAAATCTCCGCAGTAGCCAATGCTATGGGATTTTGATAGTTGGGAGTTGTTAGTTGTTAGTTGTTAGTTGTTAGTTGTTAGTTGTTAGTTGTTAGTTGTTAGTTGTTAGTTGATGGAGGGAAGGAGGGAAGAATTCAGAATGCAGAATTCAGAATGCAGAAAAATAATTCTAAATTCTAAATTCAGGTGTTGTGTGACTCCCTCACTCCCTCACTCCCGCCTTTTCCTTAGCCAAGCCATCAATGGCATCACCAAGGGCAGTTGTCAGATTATTCCGGGTTTGGGCGTGGTTTTCTTGTTCCGTTTTTAATGCTTGTAGGAGTTGATCCCGCTCTTTGAGGGTGGTAATTAATTTATCTCGTAATTCCTCCACAGAATAGAGGTTTTCTATTTCTCCCTGTATCACTTCATCTGTAGTAGTTTCATTGATTAGTCCTTCATCAATTCCCCGCATCTGCTGAATTTCTAGCTTTAAAGATGCGATCGCTTGTTGTGATAGTTGAGCATCGCTACGTCGTTGTTCGGATTCAGTATTGTATAATTTACGCCACTTTTCAGCACTTTCCCAGGCAGTATCCCGTTCTTCTCGTAATTCCACCAGTTGTTGTTTCAGTGCCTGAATTTCTGTTAACCATTGTTGTGTTAAATCTTGATTCATCTAAAACCTCCTGGGAGTGTGGGGGGTTGTTGGTTATTGGTTGTTGGTTGTTGGCTGTTGGTTGGGATTACCGAAGAAGATAAATTTAATCCTCCCTCACTCCTTCCCTCCATCAACTATCAACTATCAACTAACAACTAACAACTAACAACTAACAACTAACAACTAACAATCACTTCCCGCACCAACTGTGCTAACTTGTGGCCACTATTTGTCAGGGCAATTCCCCTAGCTTTTTCCCCCATTTTTTGTAAATCTTCTGGCGCATCTAATAAGCTTAATACCTGAGTTTGCAAGATTTCAGGAGTTAATTCCGATTGCTTGTAACTAAAGCCAGCACCTGCTTCAGTAAAAACACAGGCATTATAAGCTTGATGGTCTTCGGCAGCAAAGGGGTAAGGAATTAAAATTGCTGGAGTTCCACAAACGGCTAATTCAATTATGCTACCCGCACCAGCCCGACTAATGGCTAAATTTGCCCTCTGTAATAAAGGTGCCATCTTGTCGTAGAATGGCAAACATATGTACTGAGGATGCTGGAGACTCTGGGCTTCGGGATCGTTATTACCTGTTAAATGGACTACATACGCACCAGCTTCAAACCAAGCTGGGGCACACTGACGTACCAACTGATTAACAGCTACTGCCCCTTGGCTACCACCGAAAACCACTATCAAGGGGACGTTTTCCGGAATTGGCAAATCGAAACTGGTAACATCACTCCCATCTAGAAATTGGGAACGCACCGGAGTACTAGTATAAATTGTGCGAGTACGGCGTAAGTGTTTGGCGGCCACATCAAACCCCACCGCCACAGCATCACACCAAGGTCCAAAAAACCGTGTTACCTTACCAGGTAGGGCATTAGCCTCATGAAAAATTACAGGTATTCCCAAAGTTTTGGCAGCAATGAGAGCAGGAGCAGCAATATAGCCCCCAGTAGTAAATACTCCTTGAAATTTTCCCCGTTGCAATAGCTGGCGGACTTGTAATACCGAACCTACAAGTCCACCCAAAACCCGCAAAGTGCCCAAACCAAACTTTTCTTGGAACCCTGCTACAGGGATGGTATTCAACTTATACTGTTGGGGAACCAACTGAGTTTCTAGTCGATTGGGTACACCTAGCCACTCTATGTCATAATCTGATAACTCTTGTGCTAATGCGATCGCTGGAAATAAATGTCCCCCAGTACCACTAGCAGCTATTAATAATTTTATCGGTGCGTTTGCCATCCAATCTATACCGTTCGGACTCTCAGGTTAATTAAGATAAAACAATTTATCCACTTTCCGCAGCCAAATTGCCATCTAATAGTAATTGCCAATGTCTAACTTTATTACCTTACTACTGAAATACCCATCTCGATTGCTTATGAATCGCTGGTTAGTTTTTTTTCTCGTCACATTTGGATTAGTCACTCTCGGTAAACCTGCTCCAGCCAGGACACCTAACAGTGCTCCTCCCCAATTGAAAAACTTGCTGACGCAAATTGATATAGCAGCAAGCAAAGGTGATATTAAAGGGGTAATGCAGTTCTATAGCCCCGTATTTACCCATACAGATGGTTTAAACCGTCAAACTATGGAACAGGCTTTAAGCAAATTCTGGCAACAGTATCCCAAGTTGAGATATAGCACAAGGCTACAATCTTGGAAATCAGAAGGTAATTCTATTATTGCCGAAACTGTGACAAAAATAACTGGTTTGCCATCTGCCAATGAAAATAATCTAGCTTTAAATGCTATAATTCGTTCCCGTCAAAGGTTAACAGGGAATAAAATTACCCGTCAAGAAGTTTTATCGGAACGGACCAAAATTACTTCTGGAATTAAACCACCCCAAGTGGATGTGAAATTACCCCAGCAGGTGAAAGTAGGACAATCCTATACTTTTGATGCCATTGTTCAAGAGCCTTTGGGAGAAGATTTTATTTTGGGTAAGGCTATGGAAGAACCCATTCAACCAAGCAAATATCTCAATCCTTCCAAGGTGGAATTAGAATTACTCAAAGCTGGGGGACTGTTTAAGGTTGGACGCGCACCCTCTACCCCTGGAAACCAATGGATTTCCGCAGTGATTTTGCGGGGTGAGGGTATGACTATGATTACTCAACGTATGCGAGTAGTTAAGTAAGAGGGAAGGAGTTCGGAGTTCGGAGTTCGGAGTTAGTAGGGGCGCAAGCCTTGCGCCCTGGATTAATGGAGGTAGTTTCAAACTCATCACAACTTCCCATTTTTGAAGCTAACTGTGCCTGAATGAATTATGTATTCAGCTTGTTATACCATTTTTAAACAAGAATGCGACAGATTACATAGATGTCTCTACACAATCAAATTGTTTTAATTACTGGTGCGAGTAGTGGTATTGGTACTGCTTGTGCCCACATTTTTGCGGATGCTGGTGCCAAGCTGATATTGGCGGCTCGGCGGTATGAGCGTTTACAACAATTAGGGAATGAACTCACAACCACCTATGGTAATTCCCTAGAGATACATTTATTACAATTAGATGTGCGCGATCGCTCGGCGGTAGAATCTGCTATTACTCAACTATCTCCCCAATGGTCTGAGATAGATATTCTGGTCAACAATGCTGGATTAAGTCGCGGTTTAGACAAGCTCCATGATGGTGATTTCCAGGATTGGGAAGAAATGATTGATACCAATGTTAAAGGTTTGCTGTACTTGACTCGTTATGTGGTTCCAGGTATGGTAAAACGCGATCGCGGTCATGTGGTAAATATTGGTTCTATAGCCGGACATCAAACCTACCCTGGGGGTAATGTTTATTGTGGCACTAAGGCGGCTGTGAGAGCTATTTCTGAGGGTTTAAAACAAGATTTGTTAGGAACACCCGTGCGGGTAACTTCTGTCGATCCAGGGATGGTAGAGACGGAATTTAGCGATGTCCGTTTTCATGGAGACACAGAACGGGCGAAAAAGGTTTATCAGGGGCTTACACCCTTGACTCCCGAAGATATTGCTGATGTGGTATTTTTCTGCGTCACTCGACCAAGCCGGGTGAATATTAGTGAGGTGCTGTTAGTTCCTACGGATCAAGCCAGTGCTACTTTAGTTCATCGGCGTTGCTGAATTGGAATATGAACCCTCTTTTTGCACCTGAATTGATAGGTAATACCAAATCAAAAAATGTTTGCAACCTATCCAATCGTAGGGGCGGGGTAACCCCGCCCCTACACATATCTTGCACCAAAGTATGAATACTGATTTTTTATGTGATTAATAAACATATATTTTTATCAACAACACGAAATATCAGGGTTTTTAGCCTGCTCCCGGCAGGCTTTGATTGTATAGCCGAGGCAGTTGCGGTGGTGAGGTAGTGTGGTCTTGGGGAGCCCGCAGCGGTCTTGTGGAGCCAGTCCGGTCTTGGGGTCTCCCCAAATGGAGGAACTGGCGTGGTTTCCCACGCTTGAGTGCAAATGGCGTGGTTTCCCCCATGAACAACTACC
>JASJDS010000330.1 GCA_030065055.1 Calothrix sp. MO_192.B10 | reverse complement strand
GAGATGGGGACAAAGGACCCCAACTCAAAACGGACAACCGCTTTCATCAAATCCGGAAAAATCTGCCAGCCTCCGGAAAAATCGCCCCAGTGTACCACACATAAAACCTGGTAATTTCTGGTAAAGGGCGATTTTTCCGCCAAGATATATGCCGCTAAACCAATAAACTGCTGATGAGGCTGGCAGATTTTTCGCTTGTTTTACCCAACCCATAGGGGATGGGGTTTTTGACCCCTATAGTCATCATCATCATCATTTTGAACAACAGGACGCTCAAAGCTGGTGACTTCAAACTTCTGACTTCGATAAAAAATACTAAACAGATAAATTATCTTTGTTTTCTTTGGAACCAGTTAATCTAAGTAATGTCTATATAATGACAGAGCGAAGAAATCGCTGCTAAATAAATAAAAGGTTGTTTATTCTATTCCATGTTGGAGAAGTTACTCATGCAACGATTTCAAGTTGCTATTTTACCGATCGCTGTTTTGGTAAGTTTGGCGTTATCATCAACTACCCAAGCCTATGAAAATAGTAATCTGAGTATTAAAATTGATGGAATCAAGAGTCAAAAGGGGCAAGTGTGTTTTAGTCTTTTCTCCAGTAGTCAGGGATTTCCGGCTAATGGTAAGAAGGCACTGAGATCGAGGTGTGTTAAGGTTACGGACAAATCTGTGCAGGCAAATTTTGGTCAATTGAAGCCTGGAAGTTATGCTGTTGCAGTCATTCACGATGCCAATGCAGATGGTACCCTTAATAGTAATGCCATTGGTATTCCCAAAGAGGGGTTTGGATTTTCCCGAAACCCCATAATTCTGACTGGTCCACCAAAATTTGGAGAATCGGCATTTTTTGTTGCCGGACCCAATACTAATATTGATATTAAACTCCAATATCTTTTGTAACCTCAAGTCATATCAATTTTTAACTCCCCCACCGGGGAGTAAATTACCTTGTAAAGTGAAGTAATAAACAATTTCACTGTTCAGGCAAACCAGGTAAACATAATGAGTTCTACCACCGATCTGTTTTCATCCATTCAATTAGGTCGCTATACATTGCCAAACCGGATTGTCATGGCACCAATGACTCGCCTACGGGCAGTTGGATCGATCCCTACACCTGTGATGGCAGAATATTATTCCCAAAGAACCTCAGCAGGATTGATTGTTACTGAATGTACCATGATTTCACCAATGAGTAATGGATACATTAACTGTCCGGGTATTTACTCCCCTGAACAAGTCGCTGCATGGCGACAAGTAACCGATGCCGTTCATCGCAAGGGAGGTAAAATTTTCCTGCAATTGTGGCACAGTGGGCGGGTAACACATCCATCTCTGCTCAATGGAGAATTACCTGTTGCTCCTAGTGCGATCGCTGCAACTGGAACCCTACATACCCCTGTGGGCAAAGTTACCTTAGAAACTCCTCGCGCTCTAGAAACTGAGGAAATACCTGAAATTATTGAACAGTTTCGTCAAGGGGCAGTCAATGCTATGGATGCTGGCTTTGATGGAGTTGAATTACATGGCGCTTTTGGCTATTTAATTGACCAATTTCTCCAAAACGGCTCCAATCAGAGGACAGATAAATATGGTGGCTCCATTGAAAACCGCGCGCGATTTCTCCTAGAAGTGGTAGAGGCAGTTTGCCAAGTATGGGGGAGCGATCGCGTTGGTATAAAACTATCCCCCAGCAATACTTTCTATGGGATGCATGATTCCAATCCCCAAGTAACATTTAGTTATGCAATTGAAAAACTCAATCAATTTAACCTTGCCTACATTCATTTGATGGAGCCAAATGAAGATGATTTAGGGACTGGCGATGTTCTCAATCCCGTTATTTCCATCTTTCGTCCCCTTTATCAAGGCTTGATTATTACTAACGGGGGATATGACAAATCTAAGGGAAATCAAATTCTGGGGACAGATGGGGCGGATCTAGTGTCCTTTGGCAGGCTTTTCATTTCTAACCCCGATTTACCCAAACGATTGGCAACGGATGCTGCTCTGAATTCTCCAGACTTCGCCAAGGTATATGGTAGAGGAGAACAGGATTTAGATAAAGGTTACACGGATTATCCATCTCTGGAAATGCAAGGAAGTTAGGATAAAGAGGGTGTAGGGTGTAGGGTGTGTGGGGAAGAACCCTTTTTCATACTTGGTGATGAAAAAATTTTTCATCGGGACTGCCTTGTTTCTGAAGAGAATGAGCCTTTACACAAGATACCGAACAGGGGAAAAAGAAGAAGTTTGGCAAGAACTGCGATCGCTTGATAATTTGGTATGGACTGAAGCACATTACAATGATGCTTGGAATGTATGTCTTGCAGCTTGCAAAACTATAAAAAGTAATTTTGAAACAATAGTTAAAGAATTGCTGGATATTGGTTATGAGTTTTGTTCAAAAAGCAGAGATGGGTTGATAATTCATACAGCGTTTGTACCAGCTGACCCTAAAAGTGTGGAATTAGTCAATTGGCTCGAAGAACAATTCGGCAAGGTGGGTATGATGGTGAGAGCCTACATACTAACGGTTGGGGATATCAACTTAAATGGAACCCATAGTGAATGGGATTATGAATTGTTACCAATAGATCCATTAGTTATAGAGTTTACAGGGAATATTTATGGTGAGGATATTAAGGATGTTTACTTATCAGAATATGAGTATTGGCAAGAGAGTAGGGAACTAGGGGAAAAATTTGGTCTGCCATTTGCACCAGACTTCTGGCATAAGGCAGATATTAGTGGAGGTATGTCCTATAGAGTATTAATTCCCGATCGCACCATAGATCCCGTTGTGATGTTAGATCATGAAAAGACAACATTTGTAGATTATTTGAATTTGAACTTTGAACAGAATTGTTTCCGATTTCTAGAGCAATCCACAGCAGCAAATTTATTGTCAAAAATCAACTCTAAGCTAGAGAAAATATAATATAGCACTACGTGCTAGGGAACTCTTAACTCTTAACAGGGAACAGCAGGCTGTCAAAAGGTTTCAGGATTTAGAAATGCCCTAACCGCGGAGGCGTAGTGCTATAGCTCAATAAAATCCTCTTTTAAGTCATATAACTATGTCCTAAAAGAGGAATATATTTACGAAAAAGTTGTTATGTATGCGTGCAAAATCTTAATTAACAATTACCAGCCCAAGTAACCCATTTATGGGACAAGCCAGTATCATGTATCATTGTTTCATCGATATTTTCCTTAGCAATTTTTGCTCCAGTTAATTCTGCACCCCGCATATCAGCTTCATCAATGTTGCAACCCATTAAATTAGTATCACAGAGATTTGCTCCACTGAAATCGGCACCGCTAAGTTCGGCATCAGCAAGATTTGCTCCTGGCATAATTGCTCTAACTAAATTCGCACTCCTCAAATCTGCTCGATGGAGGTTAGCTGTTTTGAGATTGGCATTAATTAAGTCTGCTCCAATTAAATTAATCTCGGTGAGATCGCAACTAGTTAAATCTGCACCACTTAAATCAGCATCAGTTAAATTGGCACAACTTAATTTACATCCCCTCAATTTAGCTCGACTTAAATCCGCACCACTTAAATCTGCACCACTTAAGTCAGCACCACTTAAATCTACGCGAGACAGCTTGGCTTGGTGTAGAGTTGCTCCCTGAAAGTTTCTTTCTCCGGTTGCATATTCACTTAGGAGTTTCTTAATATCCATATTATCTTTCTCCCAATTTTTAAGGGTCAGTAAGTTAATACAATTGTTGGTATTACTCCTCAACCACACTGCAAACGATTCATGTAGTCGCTATTCACTAGAAGCAGAGATTCAAACTTGTTATCCTATTGTGCTTGAGTTTTTCATTTCCTGACCACTTCCTTAACGGAAATATGCATAAACATGAAATGCTATCCGTAGTCCACTTATTAGTCTATTATACCTATTAATCAAAGAAATTTTTATTAATATATAAGATTACTATTTGATTTTTGAAAAACACGTAGGGTGTCCTGCCGCGTTTGCTTTTAGCATCCCCACAGGGTAGCGTAACGCACCATACTATAATGTTTTTGGTGCGTTATGACTAAAGTCATAACGCACCCTACAGATACGTAATTTTATTCAACAATCAAACCGGATTTCTATATTTTATTTTTTGTATTTTGAGAAAAAAATCCAGTGATTTGTAGTGATTTGTAGGTTGGGTTGAGGAACGAAACCCAACAAAAGGCTGATTGTGTTGGGTTTGGTTTCGTTCTACCCAACCTATATTTAATTAGGGCTTGCTGAATCAGTCATGATTGTGGGGGTAGGGAACTCTTAACAGGGAACAGGGAACAGTTTCATCCCTATTTTTCCTTGTTTTTTGTACCAGAATAAATTAGAAATGCAAGGATTTTAAGCCTAGACCCCCTATTCTCTTGCACTTTTTACCTCAATAATAGCCGAAATACTCTGATTCATCAGGGTTTTATGGTTATTCAGCAGACCCTAATTATACCTGTTTAACCGGACATGATATGAAATCTCTTCTCCTAACTCTTCACCCGTGGATATTGCTGCATTAGTTCCCGCACTTGCTCTGCATGGTAAGAACTTCTTGTTAGTGGTGATGAAACAACTTGTAAAAATCCTAATTCCTCACCAAAAGCTTGCCAAGTAGCAAATAAATCTGGATGAATAAAGTTATTAACCTGCAAATGCTTTGATGTGGGTTGGAGGTATTGCCCAATGGTCAAAATATCACAATCAACGGCTCGTAAATCCTGCATACAGGCGCGGATTTCTGCATCAGTTTCTCCCAATCCCACCATAATGCCGGATTTGGTATAAACCCAAGGAGCAATTTGCCGTGACTTCTCCAATAATTCTAGGGTGCGTTTATAATCTCCTTGGGGACGTACTCGGCGGTATAAACGAGGAATAGTTTCTGTGTTGTGGTTAAGGACTTCTGGCTGGGCACAGAGAATTATTTCTAATGCTTCCCAATTACCACACAAGTCCGGAATTAAGACTTCTATGGTTGTGTGGGGAGAAAGTTGGCGAACTTCTTGAATACAACGGACAAATTGAGAAGCACCCCCATCTGGTAAATCATCCCGGTTCACAGAAGTGATGACAACATGATTGAGTCTCATGCGGCGTACAGCTTCTGCTAACCGCGTGGGTTCTGTGGGATCCAAAGCTTGGGGTTTCTTTTCAAAATCAATATCGCAATAGGGACAAGCACGGGTACAAGCTGGCCCCATAATTAAAAACGTAGCGGTACCAGCATTAAAGCACTCACCAATATTCGGACATGATGCTTCTTCACAAACCGTATTCAGGGATAAATCCCGGAGAATTTCTTTAACGTTTCCGACACGCTCCCATTGAGGTGCTTTTACCCGTAACCAGTCTGGCTTAACAGTCATACAATTTTGGATTTTGGATTTTAGATTTTGAGGACAGTGTGGTCTTGGGGAGCCAGCGTTGCGGACGGGTTTCCCGCCGCAGACGACTGGCGTCGGTTTCCCCCATGAACAACTGTCCGGGATTGACGAGCGGCCCCCTAAAGGGTTCGTTAGTTACTTCAAGTCGGGTAACCCGCCCAACGTACTAACTCACCGCGACGACGATAGTCGCTCTGGGTAGCGCGAGTCGTGACCCCACAGATATATCTGGGAGCTTGGTGGTTACAATCTGGTTTTACATATATACAGAGTAATGTTAGCAAGCTTCTGGGATTTTGGATAAAGAAGTGAGAAAAAGGAAATATTAATAATTTTGAGGAGTCGCGGTGCTTAGATCCCCGACTTCTATCCTAGGAATTGCTACAATGTGCGGATATTGATTCAGAAGTCGGGGATCTGTTCCCTAGCCATCAAAACTAATGGGACAGACCACTAGTACTCCACCACATTAATTTTGATGGGCAAACCAACTTCTAGACTTCTCCTCTCCTCCTCTGACTCTGCGCTCTCTGCGCCTCTGCGGTTTCTGACTCTACCCCTCATAACTAATGTGGTAGACCAC
>JASJDS010000329.1 GCA_030065055.1 Calothrix sp. MO_192.B10 | reverse complement strand
CTACCTGTATCGAAACAAATGTTTTTACTTCGTTCCATAAATAAATTTAGGGGCTTGGTGACCATTTTTCTTTTTCTTTACTTTTGCCTTTTTACTTTTTACTTTTGCCTTGTTCGGTCAATTTAAATGTATAATAAGTTTTGTTTTTGTGTATTTATACTGTGAATAATTGCTGCCACAACTTCTTTGACTTGGTGGTGAGTCAAACCCGGATACATGGGTAAAGATAATATTTGACCAGCTAGTTGTTCAGCATGGGGAAAGTCTCCAGGCTGATAGCCCAAATTGGTAAATGCTGGTTGTAGATGACAGGGAATAGGATAATGGATACCTGTTTGAATCCCTGCTGCTGTCATTTGTTCCTGAAGAGAGGAACGTTGAATTCCACAATTATCATCTACCCTAATTACATAAAGATGATAAACATGACCAGATCCGCTATGATTTTGCATTGGCTTAATACCTAGCAATTCTAAACAAGCGAGTTCGAGATCGTATTGCTGTGCAATTTGATAGCGATCGCTATTCCATTGGGATAAATATGGCAATTTCTCCAGTAAAACAGCAGCTTGTAATGTATCCAAGCGGCTATTAGTA
Organism: Calothrix sp. MO_192.B10; assembly: GCA_030065055.1. GTDB lineage: Bacteria > Cyanobacteriota > Cyanobacteriia > Cyanobacteriales > Nostocaceae > Calothrix_A. Next base: position 5,415 of record JASJDS010000329.1, on the reverse strand, counting down.
CCTAGTTCTGTATGGCAATACTTATAGGATGCACCGTAATTACGTAAGCGTAGCATTTTTTGGGCAATATTTGCATCCTTTGTTATCAGTATTCCCCCATCTCCCAATGCTCCCAAATTCTTACTGGGGTAAAAGCTAAAAGCTGCCGCTGTGCCTATGGAACCAGCGCGATATCCTTCCCTTGTAGCTAAATGAGCCTGGGCAGCATCTTCAAAAATCAGTAGGTTGTGGGTATGGGCAAAGTCTAAGAGTTTTGTGGGCGATACCATTTGACCGTATAAATGTACGGGAATAATGGCCTTTGTATTGGGTGTAATTACCCTTGCTGCTGCTGCTAAATCAATTAATGCGGTTTCTGGCTCGCAATCAACCAACACTGGCTTTGCACCTGCACGTAAAACACCAATTAAGGTAGCCACAAAGGTGTTTGCAGGCAAGATTATCTCATCTGATGAGCCGATATTACAAGCTTGTAAACCAAGAGCGATCGCATCTGTTCCCGATGCCACACCAACACCATATTCCACTCCTGAAATATTAGCAAAAGCCGTTTCAAATTCTTTGAGAGTTTCTCCCAAAACAAAATCACCTGCATCTAATACAGCCTGCATTGCTTGTTGCAATTGAGCTTGTATTGGTTGATGTTGTAAATTGAGATTTACAAATGGTATTTGGACAAAATTATGACTCATTTGATTTTTTAAATAAAATTGTAAATCTAATTTAGAAATTTTGTGTCAATTAAAGATTAAATTACTGATTCAAATAACCCACGCGATCGCTTCGCAGTATACTCTTTTTACCATGTCAGCAATTTGCGAGCCTACACCAATTTTATATTGCCCAGATAATAATTGAAACTAACACTATGAGGACAGAACTTACGCAAGTTTGAAGGAGGCAGGAGTTGAAAGGCAGTGGGAATTGGAGGTAGGAATTGGTCAGAGAATTCCAACCTCTCCCCAATTCTTTTCCCCAAGATGGGGCTTGTAACGAATTTAGGGGAAGGGATGGAGGGACACCCTGGGAGTAAAACTGCCCCCTGCCCCCCAGATAGAGGGGGAGTAAAGCAAGTAGTTCAAATCTAGAAATTGAATAATTTATTTTTTGGTGTTCCCCGTTCTCCGTTCCCCGTTCCCCGTTCCTTCTCCCGAAGGAAGTTGAAACCGCTATTTTTCTTTGGTCATCATAGAATATTCTGTTTGGCTATTGGGAAAAATTTTTCCCCAGATTTTGTTGATCTGACTCCAAATTGGGGAATGCTTAAAAATAGCAAATTAAATAACCCATAAACGGCGGTTATATAAAAAACTACAGTATCGATTAATTATCAAGGTAATAATGGCAATGGTAGAGCCAGATAACAAAATGTTTAATATCAACAACGAATGTAACTCTCAAAATCCACGAGAGGAGCGCAGGCTCAAAGCTTTATCAGAATTAAATTTACGGCAACCAGAAACAATTCCTGTTTTTGAAGAAGCAACTCAAACTGCTGCTCACTTTTTGAATGCACCAATTTCTATTTTAGGTTTTATCGATCAAGAAAATCATTGGTTTAAGTCCGCAGTCGGCTTATCTCGCCTGGGATTAATGAATAAGTTGGCACAAACTCGCCAACTTTCGCGCCAAGAGTCATTTTGTACCCAGGTAGTGGAAAATGCTCAAGTACTAATGATAAATGATACTAGTGAAAATACTTATAGAGAACTGATTAATAGCCAGCTAATACAAGATTATGGTATTCGCGCCTACTTGGGAGCGCCACTGATAGATGGTGCGGGTAATTGTTTGGGAGCAATAGCGGTGATGGATTTGGTGACACGCCAGTTTACCCATCAAGATGTTGAGTTTCTGCAAATCATAGCTCGGTGGAGCATGAGTGAATTTGAACGCAATCGGCTGTTGCAAAAATCTCCATCAACTACTTACCTTCACAGCGTTAGTAGGAAGTCGAATTTGCCAGTGGAAGCCAAAAATACCACTACTTCAGAAATTATTTTACCTCCATCTATTCTTTCAGAAAATCCAGTTTCTACTAACCAGTTGAAATTGGAATTATTAGGACAGTTGACCCAAGAATTGCGTACACCGTTAACTTCTGTGTTGGGTATGGCTAGTGTCTTGGGGAGGGAGATTTATGGTCCTTTGACAACTAAACAGAGAGAATATCTGGAAATTATTCAACACAGTGGGCGTTATTTGCTCTCTCTGGTGAATGAGATTACTGAACTCGGAGCAATGACTGACATTAACTCGATGAAGTTAAACACCGCTCCTGTAGACATTGAAATGCTATGTCAACAGGCAATAAATACCCTGGAAGAAGTTGCTCATCGCCGAGAGCAAGACATTCGCCTCTCCATCGAACCTGGACGCAGTCGTATTTATCTTTTGGATAGAGATAAAGTCAGGCAAATACTTTATCACCTAATTTTTAGCGTGATTCAAATGTCAGCTACAGGTAGTCTGGTGAGAATTCATATTTCCTATAAGGATGATAATCTGAATCTCACTATATGGGTTTCCCATCCCTGGCTGGGAGATGGAATTACAGAGGTTGATCCTTTCTTTAGCTTAAAGAATTTACCACAATTCGAGTTTAGTAATTTTGTTTCTAACTCCAGTAGCCCTTCGGATAAATCCGATGAACTGGGAAGTCCATCGATGCTAGAAAATAATTATCAACAGATGAGTGCAACCGATAGTTCTAGTGCGGAGGGAGAAGGGGATAAGTCCAATCCTCGTTTGTCTCGTGAAAGTTTGGGACTATTACTCAGCAGTCATTTAGCGGAGCTGCACGGTGGGCAAATTTCCACTCAAGGTTCTCCAGAATCAGGGTATCGCTACGTGCTATCTTTTCCAATACAGCAGGAAAATTCCTCAGAAGTAGTTGATGAGGTTTGACTGATAACTGATAACTGTTAGCGTAGCTCCGACCCAGGAGGCTAACTGATAACTGAAATGACGCTCTCTATATACCTAGTTTTTTATTGCTAAAGCTTGGTATATATAGTCTAATAATTCTTCCATAGATATGGAACGAGGTAGAACTTGAGTCACCACCTCACCCATAGCAGTTTGGATAGATTTTAAGGTATGGGATGGTAATGAATAAGATGCTGTTTTGATGCGATCTACATCTACTGCTTGGATACCATCAAAATTCAATTCTGGATAGGCAGTTAATACTCTATCGGGCATGGAAACTATTACTAATACGGGGGGTAAATCAACGGTTATTTGCCTCAATATTTCTAATACTGCCAGAACTTCTGCCTGGATGGTGGATTCTGTTAAACAAATCAATAGTAGATCAACGCTTTGATGGCGCAATTGTTGTAAAAACTCTGCCCAAGAACGTCCCAATGTAGCTTTAAAACCTGCTGTTTGTAAATACTGAATCAGAGCTTGGAGCCACTCCGAACCACGATGAATTGATGCAAAATTCAACTCTTGGGAAGAGTTACCATTTTTACTCCCATGCAAAGATTGATTTGCTAATTCATTAGTTTGGATTTGTTGATACTTAACACTAGGTAAATCCGGCAATGAGGTGACATCGACAACTAAAATACTGGGCGGACAGCATCTACCAGCAGCAATTTGTAGTACTGATCGCAAAATTTCTGTGGTTTTATGGGAGCCAATTGTTTGTGTATTTAAGGGTGTTAAACAAGGAAAAACGCAGAGTTCGGGAATTAGGGAAGCAGCCTGGGTAGTTTTCACATCGCAAATGACTAGGGGTAAATTTTTCAGGCGACGATGTTGGCTCAGTTTTTTGAGATAAGTTTGCGGGTTGGCAATTTCTCGATCTAGTAAAATCAAATCGAATTGCCAGACTCTAGCTAAAAGTTCTGCTTGCTCCAAATCATCTACTTCAATCACTCGGTGTTCTGGTAATTGGGGGTGGGGATTAAAGAAATCTTGCTCAGAGTGAATTAATCGTAAAATTCGCAATGGGGTATGAGTTGCAGGAGCATCTTTTGGTTCTTGGGTTTTGTCTTCTGGTAATTCACAAAAGCTGTCTAAAAGCTGTGCCAGTAAGTGATGCTGTACTGGTAAACTCAAAAAACCATCAGCTAGGTTGGCAAATGCCTGTTCTTTTTCTGCTGCTGTGGCTGTGACAATCACGGGTATTTGACGGATGACTCGATCTGATTTAATTAATGTCAGTACATCCCAACCAGATAGTAAAGGTAGCAGTGGATTGATGAAAATGACTTGGGGTTGTAAGCGTCGGGCTTTTTCTAATGCTTCTGTGCCGGAACGGGCAATTACTACTCGGTAGCCCAAAGCTGTTAATTTCTCCGTCACATCTTCAATGTATCGAGCAACGGCTTCTACCACTAATACTAGTCTGTGGGAAGTATGGGCGTTGTTAGTTGCCGAGAACATGGCAACTTCTCGCATCCCCACGGGCTGGCGATAGTTGCCGACTCCTGGGGTAGAATCGAGTAGATAGTTTCTGGTGAAATTGCGATCGCTGGTCAATCTACCCATATCTTTGACATCTGGTTCACCAAACCCTGTTTTCGGGGGACTGGGGGGTAGGAGCAAGGTAAATTGGCTACCTTTTCCTTCGGTTGATAAAAAGCTGACATCACCCCCGTGCAGCCGTGCTAAAGCCCTAGTTAATACCAGCCCCAACCCCGTACCCTCAAATTGGCGGGTGAGGGGATTTTCCAATTGTTGAAATTTTTGAAAGATTAAGTGTTGCTGATGTTCGGGAATCCCAATGCCTGTATCCCAAACTGTAAAAGCAATCCAACCCTCCCAACAATTAACGGTTAAACCAATTTCTCCACTAATTTCCGTAAATTTAAAGGCATTGGAAAGCAGATGTACCAACATTTGCCGCAGACGCAATTCATCGGCAATCATCTCTTGTAACCCTGGTTCAATGGAGAGGGTAAATTGGTGTTCCTGGGAATTTGCTGCTGGATTGGGAGTATTTCTACCTTTATAGGTTTGGTTGTACATTTTATTCGCTTCGTCGTAAGCGCGATCGCAAACTGTGCGAATATTGACTGGTGCTAGTGTCAATTCCATTTGACCCGTTTCCATGCGAGTCAAATCTAAAATATCGTTGACTACACTCATCAGGTGTCGTCCACTTTGATGAATTAATCCAGCGTAACGGGCTTGGCGTTCGTTGAGTTCTCCTAATTGTTGATCGACCAATAACCTGGATAGCCCCAAAACTGCTGTTAGGGGAGTTTTCAACTCGTGGCTAATACAGGCGAGAAACTCGTCTTTGAGGCGATTTAATTGAATCAAATCGGCATTTTTGGTGGCTATCCAGGTTATTGGTCGATCAACAATTAGGAGAACTCAACGAACGCCAAGCCCGTTACGCTGGATTAATTCATCAAAGTGGACGACACCTGATGAGTGTAGTCAACGATATTTTAG
>JASJDS010000151.1 GCA_030065055.1 Calothrix sp. MO_192.B10 | reverse complement strand
GAATACCTTTGTGGTATCCCCAACGTGGCAACGGCGAGTGAGACGCGTAAAGCCTACGGCATAGCTTCGCTTAACGCGGAGCGTGCGCGTCAGCGCTTAGCCCCTAGTGTAGCGAAGCGAAACTAGGGGTACTTCACCTGAATAACACCACTTATTTTACTACTGTGGGAAAAATGCTGGATAGACAAAAGCAAAAGCGGTGGAACTAGGTAACTGTTTCCCATCAAGCTCTTCCACAATCACAGTTTTTAGTTGATTATCCCAACGTGCGCGAATTTTGCGATCGCCCAATTTTACCACCTTGGTACGAACTTTTGCCATTTCCCCATGAGTAAACTGTGTACTGGCACCAGAAAAGCGATTTTTCGGGGTTTGATTATTTGCCTCCCATACATAACTAACAATTGCCTTGGGGTGCAGTTGCAATGCTTTTTGATTACGAACGGGGAAAACAATCTGTTTGTCAGTGTAGTAAGTACCGTAAGGATACTTTTGATAGTTGCGGTTATGACCAGTATCAGTTGAGAGAATTTTGCTATTGGGATACTTAGCCAACCAAGCACCAAGAGTAGTTTTAACTACCGGCACTTTTGCCAGAGAATTGTTAACCCCAGGACCAATAATACCAAGTGCCCAGGGTTGAGCATAAAGGGTGTTATCGGTGCGATTATACATTACCAGACAACTTTGATACAGCTTACCCGATACCCCATAGGTTGTGCTTCCCCGTTGAAAGGCAACCATAGTGTCACATAAGGGACAATAGGAAACAGCAAGATTAATCCCACCGACGGTATCATTGACCATCTCATGCCAATTCATGATTCCCAAGGGATAAGCTTTTGCTTCCCCATTCATTACCACACCCATGACCAATTCATTCTGGTTAAAAGGTGTAGTTTTAGCTGTATCAAATTTCGGGCGATCTATACTGGGAATTCCGTCCTTACCTGGACCACCATCAAGGAGTTGAGTTAAGTCAATGCGTGCATTTTTGGTAGGGTCAATATTTTGCTGGGCACGAATGTCGGCAAGTTCTTTACTTTGATCATTGAGGTATTTAGTCAGAAAGAAGTAGCGGAGTTTAAAGTTATCCCACCCCCCAGCCTGTGCCACTAGTGCAGTGAAAATAATACCGAGGGTCAGAAGGCTGCCGAGTAATATTTTTGTTAACTTATTATTCATATGATCAATACCTCAAATTATAGGTATTCCTTTCCAATTTCTATTAAATTGAAATTAGATTAAAAATTCCTGAGAATAGGATTAATATGAATAAAGCTTTGCCAAAATTTACTGCCAGTTTAGTAGATCAAAAATTTGTACCCACTGCGCTAAAATTAGCAGTGGAAGTTAGTTCAATACTCTTTGTTATTAATCATGGCAATGCATTAATGACAGGATAGATGAAGCGAGAACGCTGGATTTCTGCTGCTTTGACTTATCTCGTACCTGATGTGGTAAATATTCACGGTCAGTATATTAGCCGCTCTCGGTAGATATGTTCTCCATCTTTCCTATCACAATGCAATTTTAAGATATAGCCATTAAAAGCCAGATCGCTATTTTTTCTCCTTACCAGCGCAAGGATTCTTGGAAGCACAGGGATTGGGTTTATCCTTAGTACCAGCACAAGGATTTTTGGAAGCACAGGGATTAGCCTGTTCTGTCTTGGGCGCAGCACCACAAGGATTTTCGCAACCAACCACAACCCCCAAACTCAACATGGAAATGGTCGCCAGGGTAGTTAAATACTTAACTCTCATAAAATTTTTCCTTCAGCAGTATATTTGGAGTTCATTTATTATACATACGAAGCCGAACCACAAATGGATTTAGTTTTTTGACTTTTTTCAAAATGAAACTAGAGCTTAAAAATTTGTTGCCGTACAGGTTATGGGGTCAAATTCAAAACGTTGGTCGTAGTCAGTTTCACCATATAAATTCAAGCTAACAGTAGGTTCATCACCCATAGCTTCCACGTTATGAATGGCATCTGGAGTAAAGCTAATAATGTCACCTGGAGAAAGAATTAGCTCACCTACTTTTTCGATCGCATCGTTATTTTCTGGGTCTACTTTTTTCCAAATGGTATTTTTCTCCTGTCCGCTAATTATAGCGACTATTCCCCAGGTTGCATGGTTGTGGATTGGTGAAGCTTGTCCGGGTAGCCAAACTACTGTTTGCACTGTCAGGGGAAAATCCGGTTCGTCATAGAGGGTGAGTACCGACCAACCAGTGTCTGGATTTGGTTCTACATATTCATAATGCAACCATTCGGAATAATTCAGTAAGCGACGCACCAGGGGACGAATTTCCTGGAGCCGTTGGCTGTCATCGTTAATATTTTGCAGAATATCTTCTAAATTAGTTAAAAACCGAAACAATCGGTAGGGATTTGTGAATAATTCTGTTTCTGCGATCGCTGACCAGGCTTGATACTGCCCATCGTCTGTTACCAACCAATCTTGAGGAATCATATCAATTTTAGATTTTAGATTTTAGATTTTAGATTTTAGATTTAGATTTAGATTTTAGATTTTGGAAAACGGATCATCCGTTGGTGATGTCAGATTGACTTCTTCCTTCTTCCTTCTTCCTTCATTAGTGAATCCATTTTGGGTTTGGCTTCGTATTATTAACGAGTGCAAGCTGGTTGAACATTATTTATCAACCCGATCTGTTTGTTCCATATTTTTAAATGTATGTCAAGTATCCAGTGCTAAACAATGCTATCCAACCAAACGGATGCAGAGGTATTTCAAGCATTACACTCGGGCAATTTATTTGCCTTGGGTATCCTTTACGATCGCTATGGCAGTATCGTTTATCGCTTGGCGTTGCGGATGCTAGGGAATACCCAAGAAGCGGAAGACCTGACCCAAGAAGTATTTATTGCTCTGGTGCGGGGTAATACTTATAACCCCAAACGGGGTTCTATGGTAGTATTTTTGACAACAATGACCAGATCCAGAGCAATCGATCGCCATCGCCAAATGCGATCGCAACGCCAGTTATTAGAAAGGTGGAGGCGTAGCATTGTCCCAGAGATTCGGAGTACCCTTATGGAAAAAATTTCCTTTACAGAAATCTCCCAGCGCGTCCGCTTGGCGCTATCAGAATTACCAACTAATCAGCGACAGGTTCTTGAGAAAGCTTACTATGATGGTTTGAGCCAATCAGAAATTTCTCAGGACTTGGATATGCCTCTAGGAACGGTGAAAACCCACAAAAGAAAGGGTTTGCTCAGGCTCAGACAAATATTGAAAGACTTGGTGGAATAGGCATGGCAGGTGATTCGGATTTCCCACAAAGACAAGAACTCTTAGCCAGCTACGTTCTCGGCGATTTGACTCCAGAAGAAGTAGCCCAAGTAAATGAGTTATTGGCTGCCAATCCAGAGTTAGGGACTGAAGTCATTCGCCTACAGGAAACTTTAGCACTATTGCCTTTTGCCCTACCAGACAACGAGCCACCAGAGGCGTTGGGTTCGCAGATATTGCAAGCAGTAACGCAGACATCCCCAGACATACCCACCATTGACGATACCATCAGTCAAGCTCCTAACAGACGAAATATTTGGCTCAGTGTATTTGGCAGTGTAGCCGCTGTGTTTGTGGTTGCCTTGGGATTATATAGTTATCGCCTACAGCAGGAGGTAGTTACCGCCAGAAAAGAACTCTCGCGCTACCATCAGGCGATCGGGCTTTTACGTCAGCCTAATAACCGTTTACTGACTCTTAAAGGTATAAATAATAAATCTAATGCTTCTGGCAGCTTCGTAATTATACCTAAATATGGTCAAGCAGTATTATCTCTGCAAAACCTGGCTCCATTACCCCAGGGAAAAGTTTATCGTTTGTGGGCAGTGACAAGTGGTAAAAAAATTGACTGCGGGGATTTTCGGACAGACACCACAGGGAAGGTATTTGTGCAACTGACTGTGGATAATTCTATGGGAACTATCTCAGAGGCTTTTGTCACAGTAGAGCCATCCCAGCCCGTGACACAGCCTACGGGAGAAACTGTGATGAGAGGGAGCACCTCAAGGGGAATTTAGAATTTAGAATTTAGAATTTAGAATTATTACCCCATCGATGAATCGAGGGGTTGGAAACGATAGATTAATTTTTCCTCTCCACGGATGAATCCGGGGGCTTTGATCCAGTCTATTTTTTGGTCAAGTCAAGTTCAAAAATTGGGAATAGAATAGTAGGGGCACGGCATCTACAATATATTGGTATATCAAATAACTTCACCCACGCCGTGCCCAACGAACAGGGGCTTTTATCCAGTCTATTTTTTAGTCAAGTCAAGTTCAAAAATTGGGAATAGAATAGTAGGGGCACGGCATCTACAATATATTAGTATATCAAATAACTTCACCCACGCCGTGCCCAACGAACAGGGGCTTTTATCCAGTCTATTTTTTAGTCAAGTCAAGTTCAAAAATTGGGAATAGAATAGTAGGGGCACGGCATCCACAATATATTGGTATATCAAATAACTTCACCCACGCCGTGCCCAACGAACAGGGGCTTTTATCCAGTCTATTTTTTAGTCAAGTCAAGTTCAAAAATTGGGAATGGAATAGTAGGGGCACGGCATCCACAATATATTGGTATATCAAATAACTTCACCCACGCCGTGCCCAACGAACGCCGTGACTGTGTGGAAGTCATTTCAGTTAGCCTCCTGCAGAGGAGCTGCGCGAACAGTTTCCTCTTGCTCGGTTACTTTTACCCTCTCCTTAATAAGGAGAGGGTGCCGCAGGCGGGTGAGGTTTTATAAGTATTCATCCGCACATGATAGAATACCATCTTATGTTTGCGACACATACATTCTTCGTAAGGGCACGGCATCCACAATCTTTTGGTGTATAAAATTATCTTACTGATGCCGTGCCCCTACCCATCTGTCCCATTCTTTTTTGAAAATGGTATAAACACCCGCGACTCATCAAAATTAATGTGGTGGAGCACTAGAAAAATGGAAGAATATGATCCCCCATTGGATGCAGAGCAAGAAGTGAGGATTTCACGGTTGCAGTATTGTATTCATGTGTATTGAAATGCTTAGAATAACCATAAAAACAACACTGTTAAAACCACTTATTGTCCGAGATGAACGAAGAAATAGTTATTTTTAATACTAGCCATATTGCTATCAAAGAAACTCCCAGAGGATTTCATTACCTGGAAAGAAAAGGAAAGGACTCCGTTGCTATATTCCTGCTGAGAAAAAAAGACTTTAACACCAAAGAGTATGAAGTGTTGATTAGGCTGCAACCCCTGTGTATTGATAATCAAGAAATTGACGGCAAACTAAAACTCTATCCTTGCCCCATAACTGGTAGTATCGGCAACGACGAGACACCAGAGGTAGCAGCCATGAGAGAAGTGGAGGAAGAATCGGGTTTTTCAGTTCGGGTTTTGCCGTTGGGTAGATATATTGTCAGTACTCAAACCAACGAAATATGTTATATGTACTACACAGATGTCACCGGACTAGAATCGGGATTTGCACAGCAGGATGGCAGCTATTTTGAATCCATCAGCAAAAATGAGTGGCATCCGTTTGAGTATTTGAGTCAGTGTGATTATGCAGCTTGCCAAATCGGATATTTCAAATTGAAACAAATTCTTTCCCAGGAATAGATATAGATTTATAATTTTATCTATCAAGATTATACGGGAGAATGAGAACCTCTTATAGCCTGCGTAGGCAGGCTTTGTCCGTGTAGCGATATCCTTCTAGTACAGGTCGGCGGAAATAAACCAACCATTTATCAAACGTCAAAGCTAGAGAACACAATACTTTTGACTTTTGACCCCTCCGGGGTGAATCCTTCGGATACGCTCCGCGAGCGCCATTTGCTTTATGCCGGGGAACCCGTCCACCGCAATGGCTCACTTTTGACCCCTCCGGGGTGAATCCTTCGGATACGCTCCGCGAGCGCCATTTGCTTTATGCCGGGGAACCCGTCCACCGCAATGGCTCACTTTTGACTTCCGCACAGCGGTACTAGGGTATTGCATAAAAACTAGGATGCTCCCGAAATAACTGCGACGAGAAGGGATGGGGAGGCTGATGGCGAAACCAGTTCGTAATGGTATGGAACAGAACAAATCCCTGAGAAAAAGTCCCTCAATTCGTCGCAGATTTATGAACTTATGTAATCAGATTAAGAAAGCGAACCCCCTTGTATTAAAAAAAGTGTCTCTGAGCCTTCCCTTCCAGATTGGCTCAGTGGAAGTAGAAATTATTAACCGCACACAGCGCAATGCTGCATGGTCACTTTACGTTGAACTGGTGACTCGCATTGCTGTTCAGTCTATGGAAATGGATCGGGGACTGGTGCGTGAAGCTTTGAATTCCCTGTATTCTTTATTTGGGACAACCCGTGAAATCCTCAAATCAGCGGGTCCCGATGTTGGTGCTGAACGCAACTCGGTTGGAGGTATTGCTATTGCCGTACTCAACAATGGTTTGCGTCCTTTTCTGGCGGAATGGCATCCGCTCTTACAAGCCTGGGAGGCGCAACGTCCAGCAGAGTTGAGTCCCAAGGAACATGAGCAGAGTTGGTCTGAGGAACCCAGGCTACGAGAAGAGTTAGTTAGGTTGAGGAATGATTTGTCACAATATGCTGATGCGTTAGCTCGGATTGCTGGTGTGGAGATGTAGTTGGGAGAAGCGTGTAGATGAATGACAAACCTTTTGATGTGTTTCTGGCTCACAATAGTCAGGATAAGCCACAAGTTAAAGCTATTGCTAACAAACTCAAACAGCGTGGTTTGAAGCCGTGGCTAGATGAGGAGCAAATTCCACCGGGTCGCTCATTTCAGGACGAGATTCAACAAGCGATTCCCAATGTTAAATCTGCTGCTATTTTTATCGGTTTAGGAGGACTAGGACAATGGCAAGTTATGGAACTGCGAAGCTTAACTAGCCGATGTGTGACCGATGGTATCCCTGTGATTCCGATCTTGCTGCCAGGGGTAGGCAAAATTCCAGATAATTTGCTGTTTCTCCAAGAATTTAATTGGGTGAGTTTTGCCAGGGGAATTGATGATATTGAAGCACTGGATAAGTTGCAGTGGGGTATTATCGGACAGAAACAAGTGCAAATGGGAGACTTGCAGCCAAAAGCACCACCCAGTTCTACGCCTCAACCTGGACAACGGACTACATCTATTTCAGTAATCTTTTCTGTAGGTATTACAACTGTTGCTATTTTGGCTGGGATTTTCTTTTCCTCAAGAACAGATCAATCTACACCTAGGAAAAATACTTCCCCAACTACTCCCCCAACAACTGAATCTACACCTGTGGGGGATTATGAGCAGTTGGAAAAGTTGCTTATAGAGAAGAAGTGGCAAGAAGCAGATCAAGAAACATGGAATCAGATGCTCAAAGTAGCAAAAACAGAGAAAAAAATAGGTGATCAAGACATAATAAACTTTTCATGTAAAGACTTACGCCACATCGATAGACTTTGGCGAAACTACAGCAATAATAAGTTTGGCTTTAGTGTGCAATTGCAGATTTACAAGGAAACGGGAGATAGACTGCATCAGACAATCAGCTATAAGAATTTTAGCACACGTTATTTGGAGTATGCGTATCAGACAGGGTGGTATAATCGTGAGTTGGGAGAATTTCGCAGCTACCCCTTGGAGGTTATGATTATAGCAAATAAACAGGATGCTAGAGGTACACTACCATACCCGGTTGGAGGTGCGGCAGGCTATAGAGGTACACTAAGCGGAGCAGGAAAAGGCCAGTTCGCGCTTATTTCTCGCGCAGATATTTGTAAACTCTAACATAGTAAGCATCCCAACCAGTAGCAAGTAGCTCAATAAATATCCTTGCCACTTCCTCTACTTCCGTGCTTTCAGTTACCTTTTGGTTATCCCAAGGTAAGCGCATCTGCCCAGGGGATGATTTTTTGGGTTTACCTTTATACTAAGTTGCATTCAAAGATAGTACCCAGTCATTGCGACGTAAGGAAGCAATCCCATTGACTCGAACTACTATGATAGAACGCAACTTGGTATTAATTTTCATTCCAGCCACTAAGCGACTACCCCAATGATTTCTTTTCTCCGGCTTTGCTTTTGGGCGTGTATAGATCCCCGACTTTTCAAAAAAGTCGGGGATCTGGGGATTATGAATGAGTAAGCCGACTTATTTCCACCTGAATCCCATCATTCCTCACCATACCTCTCGTTACAAGGCTGTGCCTTGTAACGTAATTCTGGGAGGCTCTGCCTCCCGTTAAAGAAAAGAGGCAGAGCCTCCCAGAATAGATTCCCAGCGTCACGCTGGGAATCACTTAAACCAGTCAGTGTAATCAGCTATCATAAATTTGGTGATGTTGTTTTAGTACCCTTCCCCTTCACCAACCAAAGTGCAGCATAGCCCTACCTACCCTGATAAATGATAACTGATAACTGAAATGACTACTAACGTAATTAAAAATACTGCTGATAATTTATCCAAACTCAATTATTCAATATTAATTGAAGCAAAAGAAGGCGGATATCAAGCAACAGTTTGGGGTTTACCAGAATGTCAGGTATTTGCAACAACCAAAGAAGAAGCCATCAATAATTTGCACGAACTTGTAAAGAGTCGATTACAAAATGTAGAGATAGTTACTCAAGAAATAGAAATGCCACAAAAAGAGCATCCTTGGATGAAATTTGCGGGTAAGTATAAGGATGATCCACAATTTGATGATATGCTGGCGGATATTGAAGCATATCGACGCGAACTAGATGCAGAAATGGAAGAATATTATCGCCAATTGGATGCAGAGGAAGAAGTCAAGTGAAGATTTGGATACTTGATACGGATACTCTGTCACTTTTTCAAAGGGCACATCCATTAGCAACTCAACGCGTAAATGCGATACCTACAAAGCAATTAGCTGTAACGGTTATTACATTTGAAGAACAGATGTATGGGAGGTTGAATCGGATTAGAAGAGCTAATTCACAAGAATCATTGGTATTTGCTTATATGCAATTAGGTGAAACGTTAGAGGATTTTAAAACTATCAACGTACTGGATTTTACCCAAGAAGCTGCTAATTGCTATACAGAATTACTGCGTCAAAAAATTCGTATTGGTACACAAGATTTACGAATAGCGTCAATTGTCATTTCTAATGATGGAACTTTGGTAACGCGGAATCAGCGAGATTTTTCTCGTGTACCTGGTTTGCAGTTTGAAGATTGGACAATAGAAAGTTAACGGAATAGCCTCATAGGTTGGGTTAAACCATGTATGCTATACCTTCTCGGAGAGTAATCCAGTAACCCAACATCTAGAACTGTCGCGGTGCCAGATCCCCGATTTATCGGAAGAAGTCGGGGATCTAAATGTGTGGTGGGAAGTTATCAGCTATCATAAATTTGGCGATATTTACCCTTTTGTCACGGTTGAACCATCCCAGCTAGTTACGCAGCCTACGGGAGAAACGATGATGAAAGAGAGTGTGTCGTTGTAATATTTATAACTGTAACAGTTGCAGCAGTTTAAACAATTCCAGAAATATAATAGTGTTAGGTGAAATTTACATATTAAGAAGGGCTTTTAGTGCTTTGTAATGTTCTCACTGGCGTTGCTAACTTCACCCTTCGTTAATACTTTCATAATACTGAGTCATTTATCTCAATCCCCAACAGGAAAGTTATGACCAAATGTACTGGAGGAAAATTTACTAGGGCATTTACAGCTGCGTTGTTAACTGCTCTATTACCTCTGTTATTAAACAGTAATGGATGGGCGCAGAATTCTATTGATCCCAGTATTAAGTCTTATATTGAGCAGTTAACGGACGACAATCCAAATAATAATCAAGCAGCCTTCAGAGAACTGAAAAAAATGGGCGATAAGGCTGTTGATCCTCTTATCAAAGTATTAGAGGACAAACAGCAGATAAAAACAGCCCGTTGGCGTGCAGCAGAGGCTTTGAGGGAAATTGGACCAAAAGCAGAAAATGCTGTTGATATTCTGATTCAAAGATTACAGGATCCAAGGGAAGATCGTAGAGTTCGTTCGCTTGCTGCGGATGCCTTAGGAGAAATTGGACCTGCTGCGAAACCTGCTGTTGATGCCCTAATTAATGTGTTAAAGGTAAAGGAACAAAAAAATCATCACTTAATTCGCTTTGAAGCTGTTGGTGCTTTAGGTAAAATTACTTCTACTGAAACTAAAACGATTATTTACGCTTTAGAAGATCCAAACAGCCTTGTTCGCTCTAATGCTGAAAGTGTGCTTGCTCAAGCACTTGAGAACATTAAGTCTCCAGAACGACTTAAAACAGTTCTTGATTATGTAAGAGCAGAAGCAAAGAAAAGCACTAATTGGCATGTAAAATTGGGATGCGCTTATGCCTTGGGCAGCAGTGGGCGCGATGTGAAAACTTCAGCAGATATTATCAACGAGTTATTGCAAGAAAAGGATGAAGAAATTAAAGAGAGTGTTCTTTTATCTCTCCAGTCTATTCAACGGCATCTATACGAAAGCGCACCTGACATAAATTCATTAGCAAGGCTAAAGGATATCAAAGAAGGCTTACAAAAAGTTAGGAGTGATTTAAGCAACTCCAAAGATAACTTCAAAAGTATAGAAAATCCATCTGTAGATGAAGTCGTAGCCGATTTGGATAAGACAATCAATCTGATAACTGATTTACAACGCAGAAATTCAATTTATCATGTCGTTGAGTGGATAGGGAATTATCCATATGTGTCAGGATTCATAATTTACATTTTTTCACTCTTATCCCTATCTTTTACGCTTCTTTGGCTTCGTCCCCTATGGCTTTTGAAAATTAATGATGCTCTGTTACATCTAGACATTCCATTACCTCCTTGGTTAGGTAATATTAAGATACCTTCTCGCTACGTACTTGTGGTTAGTTTTTTCCACTACCACCCCAGGGTACTTGATGCTTGGGTAGCCACACATCTGGAGACAACTCGTGATCAATTTCAGCAGAAAACAACAGTCAAAGAACGGGAAGTTCACATCTCCATCCCAGTTGTCCTCAATGGCAAAAATATCGCCGACCTTACTAGTAAGCGCTTGCAGCCACAATTTGCAGAAAAGGTTGTATGTCTGCTAATTTGGGGAGAAGGAGGAGTAGGAAAAACTAGTCTGGCATGTCAACTGGCTAAATGGGCAATGTCCGACAAGCCAGAACAACGCCTCTGTAAACACCGGATGTTACCCATTTTGCTAGAACAGGAACTAGATTTTCAGGTTCGAGAAGGCAAACAGGTGCTGATAGAAGCAATTCGGGGACAACTGCGAGACTTAATTAATTCAGCAGTACCAATTGCCGAGCCATTACTTCAACAACTCCTCAGACAGCAACGCCTACTAGTGATTGTTGATCATTTTTCGGAAATGAGCGAGGAAACTCGCCAGAAAATCCGCCCGCAACTACCAGAATTTCCCATCAATACTTTAGTTGTCACATCACGAAGGGAAGAAAAGCTAGGGGGTGTTAACAAAACAACTCTCAAACCGATGCGTGTTGAAGGTAACCGCCTTTCGTCTTTTATGGAGGCTTATCTAACCCAGCAAGGAAAACGCAACCTATTTACCGATAAAGAATTTTTCCAGGCTTGTAGCCAACTTTCTGCAATGGCTGGTGGGGATAATATAACAGTGCTACTAGCTAAACTTTATGCCGACCAAATGATTGCAGCTAAAGCCAAGGTGCTTCTAGAAGATATACCCAACAATATCCCTGAGTTGATGCTTCATTACTTGAATCAACTAAATCAGAGTGTGACAGATAGAAAACTAGATAATCGTACTGTCCACCATGATGCCAAGGTAATTGCTTGGGAATGTCTTAAGCGGACCTATCACCCAACCAGTGCAAAACGGGATGCTGTACTTACTGTTTTAGATCAAGATGAGCCTGAAGTACACTTAGATTATCTGGAAAAACTCCTTCGCATCATCCAGACTGTTGGTGCAGCTGAAGATCAAATCCGCTTTACCCTCGACCCGTTAGCCGAGTATTTAGCTGGATTATATCTAGTAGAACTTTACAAAGATAATGAAGAATTATGGCATACTTTCCTAGAGCAAGTAGATAGTCAACCAAATTCCCCCGAATCTATCAGAGGCTTCCTGCTGGCTGTGCGTGATTGTTATGTCAGCAGTAGAAAGGAAGCAAAAATTTCGCAAACTATATTAGATGAACTCAATCAAAGAGTGGGTTTCAATTAGTAATCATTGTTCCAATTCATATAAAATAAATTATTTGGTTCTTCAGTATCTGTTATGCCAAACTATTAGTTAAAACGAAAATTTTGCTGTTAAATTAAAGCTTAAACAATCAGAATGCTTAAAAAGCTAGTTTTTGTTAACAATTAAAGTATGTATCCCTTGTTTGACTATAATTTTAAGCTTTTGATAGACATTTTTAGCATAATAGCTACTGAAGAGCCAATTATTTTTCGTAGTGTAGATATCTGTCAGAATCTGTGCGTTCGCTTATTTTGAAACTCTAAATTGAATTAAAGCCTTAATTCAAAAGGAAAAAGGAGATTTTTCCTACAAGTCATATGCTGTAAGCATTCTAGATTATTCTCTCCTGAAATTGATAAAAGAGAGTTAATGAATTATTCGCAAAATCTCATGCTAACTTCCTTAATTGGTTCATCATTTTCATCAACAGCGTAACATTTTCTTCCTATTTTCTCATGTCTTCTGAATCGAGTTGTAACTGTTGATTCAGGCAATTCCATATAAGTAGTTTTAGTGCTAATCTCTCCTAAAGCTTTGACGGCACAAGAGTTTAGATGGTGTTGTTTATCTGTACCCAATGAATCATATACTAATCTCATCTCCTTTGGCATAGTCTGACTAAGAAAATTACCAAGAACTTTAATCGCTGATTTTTCGTAACAACCAAGCTTTAAAAGCCCCTCAGCAGCAGTTACAAGCTTTTCTAAATCTTTATGCTCTTCGTCTAGTATTTTTTTCAATGCTGCTGCTGCGTCAGCAATTTTCGAACGCGGTACAAAGTTTGCTTCACTTATCTTTAACTCAACTTTTTGCATCTGAGGATGGTCTTTCATCACCTTCTGAAGTATCTTGTCAAATTCGCACAAAATATATTCCAAGTTTGACTTTAGTATAGGATCCATAATTGTCTCCATTGTTTTATTTCTAGATAATTGCTGAAGCTTCTGTGTTGTCTGCCTTTCAGGTTTTGTTTGACTTGCCTGATGCTGTGCTGCTAGTACAGCTTGATAAGCATCAGCTAAACCGCTACCAGTCGCTAAATCAATACCAAAACCGGCCCTATGTCCGCCAGTATTTCGACTACAACACCCCTTGCTTACATCACGAGCTGTCTTTTTCAAAATCTCTCGTGCCTGACTGGGTGATAAACTGGAATTTACCTGTTTCATCAAAGCGCAAATACCAGCCAGTTGAGGTGCCGCTGCTGAAGTACCACTGAACGCTGCCCAACCATCATCTGGATCGGTTTCATCACTATTCGGATACCTAGTCCCTTGAAGTGCTAATTCTTGATCAATCAGGCTTCCCGGTGGTACGGGTAACATAATATAAGCACCACATGGTTGCTTGCCAACTAAACCACAGACATCTGGTACAGATCGCCTTGTATAAATTTTACTGGTAAAGCAACTGGCGTAATCACTCGCCTCCAGTGTGCCATCATCAGATATGTAAACACCGCCAGCAGCAATCACATCGGGATGCTGTGCTGGGAATCCCCAATGTCCGTTCCCGGCTGCAAAGATGACAATAATCCCTTGTTTGACTGCTTCAGCAATAGTAGCTGCTAGCACTTGATGATATGCAGAAAGGGGTTTATTTCGCTGATGAGAACCCCAACTACAGGAAATGATATCTGGCTGAAGTGAAATAGCTTTTTTCAGTGCAGCAATAGAGTTCACATTCTTCGGTTTACCATTGATGATCACGTCAGCTTTGACCATTGTGAACTCTACATCAGGTGCAACAGCAAACAGATTTGCTGATTCCCCAGTACCATGTCCGTCTTCATCGCTTTCAGGGTTACTCTTCCCAGGTGCTGGAAGAACCACCTCACCACTATAGCCACGTTCACTAAAGAAGGGATGGCGATACCAACCCGTATCAACCATCACAACTTTTACCCCACGTCCCGTAAAACCTTCACTACGTGCCCTCTCAGCGTTGAGTCTTTTTACTACGTCTTCCGGTACGTCTAAATACCAATATTCTTGATGCTTATTTGGGGGATTAGCTTGGGGTCTGCTCAGGTCAAAATAGTAAGCAGGTTCATTAATTGCTACCCCTTCGATCAAATCAGCCAAAGGACTATGGGAAGCATCAATGAACCCCACAATATCTGTGTCGATAGTATCAAGAAAAGTTGCTGTAGTTTGCTCCCCACCTTCCTTAATTACGGGACGGTTTTCTGCCTTGATTTGTGTCCGGAAAACTCGTTGATAAACCTCAGGAGGGGCAGCAATACTAATTGTAATTTGACCTAGGTCTAAAACTTCAAAACCTTCAGCACGTAACCGTTCAGCAGCTAAGTTAATTAACCGATGGTCTGAATGAAACTGGATGACATTTTCTCTCGTAATATCCTCTAAGGGTCTAAATAGGGAAACTCCACCCATAGACTTTACTGAAGCTTCGGCATAGATTTTAACTGGTAACCGTGGCTGTACTTCGCTCACCATATAAGCACCCCGACTGTACTACCCAAGTATTTAGGCATACTCTTTGTCAGTGAAAAAAATATGCCTATTTTGCTTTTAGGTATTACCTAATTACTATTATTACTGAGACAAAGTAGTATCTTTGGTTTTGTTACAAAAAATGATATTCGATAACCGTAGATTAACTGCAAAAATGCCTTCTCCATCCTTCCCAATGCTTCCTCATTAGAAGTAGGAATATAAATACCCTTGGTGAGTCTGCCTCTTTCCTCTCGTTACAAGGCTGTGCCTTGTAACGTAATTCTGGGAGGCTCTGCCTCCCGTTAAAGAAAAGAGGCAGAGCCTCCCAGAATGGATTCCCAGCGTCACGCTGGGAATCAGTTAAACCAGTCAGTGTAATCATACTAAGTTGCATTCAAAGATAGTACCCTGTCATTGCGACGTAAGGAAGCAATCTCATGGACTCGAACTACTACGATAGAACGCAACTTGGTATCAGCTATCATAAATTTGGCGATATTATTTTATTACCCTTCCCCTTCACCAACCAAAGTGCAGCATAGCCCTACCTACCCTGATAACTGATAACTGATAACTGCAATGACTCCTAACTTAATCAAAAATACTGCTGATAATTTATCTAAACTCAATTATTCCATATTAATTGAAGCAAAAGAAGGTGGATATCAAGCAACAGTTTGGGGTTTACCAGACTGTCAGGTATTTGCAACAACAAAAGAAGAAGCTATCAATAATTTACAGGAACTTGTAAATACTCGCTTACAAAATGTAGAGATAGTTACTCAAGAAATAGAAATAGAAATGCCAAAAAAAGAGCATCCTTGGATGAAATTTGCGGGGATGTTTAAAGATGACCCCATGTTTGATGAGGTTTTAGCAGATATTGAAGAGTATCGTAGAGAACTCGATGCAGAAATGGAAGAGTATTATCGCCAATTGGATGCAGAAGAAGATGCAGAAGAAGGGGAACAATCGTGAGTTTGTGGATATTAGATACCGATTCGGTGTCACTTTTCCAAAATGGGCATCCTAATATTAGCAAACGTATTAGTGCAATTTCTCCTGAAAATATAGCTGTGACAATTGTTACATTTGAAGAGCAAGTTCGGGGAAGATTTAATGTAATTAGGAAGGTTGATTCTGCGGATAAATTGGTAATAGCATATTCCAGACTGCAAGCGACATACAATTTCTTTAAGAGTATTAATTTAATTGGTTTTTCCCAAGAAGCTGCTAATTGCTATACAGAATTACTGCGTCAAAAAATTCGTATTGGTACGCAAGATTTACGAATAGCGTCAATTGTCATTGCTAATGATGGGATTTTGGTAACGCGGAATCAGCGAGATTTTTCTCGTGTACCTGGTTTGCAGTTTGAAGATTGGACAATAGAAAATTAACGAGATAAATTTGCAATCGCACTTTGCGCGGCTCGCCTTGGAAGCATCGCACAAATATCGCACAAAATCATACCAGGTTGAAAACCCACTGCAAGCCTTTCCCTGTATGATTGATCTAACAACTTGCAGCATTCTCAATTAGCCCAGATTTCCGCCTGGGAATGAATTCCCTTTTCTCAAATATAAAGTCTGATAAATCAGACTGGGCAAGGAATAAGAGTGCATTTTAATGTAGTTGGTTTGTTAGCCTTGAAATAAATTTCAAGGTGGGAATGTGGGCTAAACGACATTGGTGTAAGTTATCAGATTGATCAAACTTTGTCTATGAGACTGATAATTTAATTCCTAGACGGATTATTGGGCTAATTGAGAATGCTGCAATTTATCTGTATTATTGTATATTTTTGCGGATTTCACGATCGCTTGATTGTATTCATAGTACGAAAACTTCTAGAATAAACACAATCACTCCCGCTATTCCCATGATGACAACATCCAATATTAAACTCACCATTTCCCTTTCAGAACTGGGTTTAGATGACGAAGAATTAGAAGTAGAAGTAGGAAATTTGCTACCCCAGCTTAAAGAAGTAGATGGGGTAGAAGATGCAGGTTTAGTGGAGGTTACAGAAACCCCCCAAGGCGCAAAAGCTTTTGGGGGTTTATCTTTGGGGATGTTAGAAACAGTTTTAGATCCGGCACATATTAAAACTGTTTTTGGCTTCTTGGGCGATCGCTTTGGCAATAAACCCATTAAACTAGTACTTAAAGCTCCTGATGGTAGGGAGCTAAATCTGGAAGCTAGCAGTAGAGAGGAGTTTGCATTCGCAATGCAGCAAGCTCAGGAGTTTCTCAACAATACCAAAGGTGTGTAGGGCGGCAAGATGGCGAAGGTAGCTTTGCTGATTGGGGTAAGTGAATATGAATCGGGATTAAACCCCCTACCTGCTGCTGTCAAAGATGTGGAGGCGATGCGGGGTGTTTTGGTAAACCCAGAAATGGGTGGTTTTGCTGATGGGGATATCACAGTACTAAAAAACCCCCAGCCGCAAGATATCAGAGATGCCATCTTCTATCTATTTGCAGATCGTCGAAAGGATGACTTGCTATTATTTTACTTCTCTGGTCATGGTATTAAAGATGACAGGGGGAAACTGTACTTGTCAACCCGTGCTACCACAAAAAACAATGGCAAGTTGGTAAAGCCTTCCGCCGTTGCTGCTAGTTATCTCCATGAAAATATTAATGATAGCCGTTCCCAAAGACAGGTAATTATTCTAGACTGTTGTTTTAGTGGTGCGATCGCTCAAGGGATGAGTGTGAAGGATGATGGTAGTGTGAATGTACAGCAGCAGTTAGGAGGTAAGGGAAGGGCAATTCTTACTTCTTCCACTTCTACCCAGTATTCCTTTGAACAAGAAGGCTCTGAACTGTCGATTTACACCCGTTATCTGGTGGAAGGTATTGATACAGGTGTAGCGGATAAAGACGGAGATGGTTGGATTTCCATTGATGAGTTGCATGAGTATGCTCGCAGTAAGGTGCAAGAAGCTTCTCCTGCTATGACTCCTAAATTTTATCCAGTGGAGGAAGGGCATAAAATTTTGTTGGCGAAGTCGCCGAAGGATGACCCCAGGGTAATATATCGTCAGGAAGTAGAACGCCGTGCCCAAGGAACTCAGGGTAATTTTTCTGTTTTTGCCTTGAGAATTTTGGAATTGAAGCGCGATGAGTTAAAGATATCTCAAGAAGAGGCAACTGCAATTCAAGAAGAGGTATTACAACCCTATCGAGAGTATGAACGTAAGCGTCATGAGTATGAACAAGCACTGATTGAAGCAGTGAATCAACAATATCCCTTTAGTCAAGCGACACAAAAAGATATAAAAGACTATCAGCAATATCTGGGACTCAGGGATGAGGATATTGCTGCCATTGAACAACGAGTTTTGGGAACAAAGCAAGTTGAATATAAACGCCAGCA
>JASJDS010000150.1 GCA_030065055.1 Calothrix sp. MO_192.B10 | reverse complement strand
TGATTACTTATAAAAAAATGTGACCGAACAAGGCAAAAGTAAAAAGTAAAAAGTAAAAAGGCAAAAGTAAAGAAAAAGAAAAATGGTCACCAAGCCCCTAAATTTATTTATGGAACGAAATAAAAACATTTGTTTCGATACAGGTAGTGCAAGAAACAATACGTCCGTAATCTTATCCCCTCAATTTATTTATGGGGATTATCTTTTTACTTTTTACTTTTATCTTTTTACTTTTTAATGTAGTGACTGTAGGTTGGGTGGAGCATAGCGTAACCCAACATAATTGTTGGGTTCCACTGCGTTACACCCAGCCTACCCTAATTATAAGTATTTAATTGAACTTGATATCATCTATTCATGGGATAGACTGTAGGTTGGGTGGAGCGTAGCGTAACCCAACATAATTGTTGGGTTCCACTGCGTTACACCCAACCTACTCCAATTATAAGTATTTAATTGAACTTGATATCATCTATTCATGGGGTAGTTCACACTAGATGAACAAAAAATGTATAGGAAAGCCAAAATACTTATTACTTATTACTTATTACTTATTACTTATTACTTATTATTTCCCCACATTCTTTTTCACTCATCCCTTCACACCAATATGCAGAGCCATCCCGCTTTCTGTTAATGAATCCTTTTTCAAATAATTCCCGTCGCAACATAGCAGGATCGCCAAAGGTATGATGTTGGTTCAGGATATTGTTTACCTGTTTCTCAGTATAAGTAACTCCAATTTCAAACTTGGTAGCTAAATATTCTAGTACTAGCTTTTGGAATTTACCTCGATTTCGTTTGGAAGGCCATTCTTTTACCAGTGCTTGCTCATCAAGGTAGCTTTTCAATTCAAGTAAGTAATCTGTCATATTATTTTATACTAATTTCAAAAAAGAATGGGACAAAGAGATTCTTGTAGAAACTTTGCAGTCTAACGTCTCTACCGAAAAATGTGTTGCAATCATTCATTAAATCGGTATTAGATTTTTGATTGACTCCATAGATGATTCCCAGGGAATCTATACCTAAATTAATTACACATTACGAATTACCAATTACCAATTACAAATTACGAATTATGAATTATGAATTATGAATTATGAATTATACTAGCGTTTATTCCCCTTGTGCTTGGGTTGAGTAAAACGCCACCGAGCTAATAACCAAAAAACAATGGTAGCCAAAGCACTCAGCAGTAAAGATGATACTAGGGGATGAATAGGGTATTTTAAATTAATAATTGTGGGTGCAAAGGGTTTATCTATATGTTGGGTGACAACACCAGAAACTATGGCACCACCCCCAAAGGCTATACCTAATACTTGAATGGTTTGTTCTAAACTCCGATCGCGTTTTGCTTGTTCTGTTTCTATTATACCCCGAATAATGGCGATCGCTTGTTCGAGTAAGTGGGAACCTTGGTCAAAATAACCCAAGTCAGCAGTGATTTGTTGCTGAAAGAAGGGACAGTTTTTATTCACAAAAAATTCTAAGAATTGTAAATCATCTATTGACAATTTACCTTTGATTTTTTGCAGGCGATCGCTATAGTTGTCTCTATGGATATTAATGGTGTTTTGGGTATTTTTGAAAAGTTGTAATAATCTGGTATATTTTAAGGATAATTGGGGTAGTTCGTTTAATTTTTGTTTTAATTGATTTAGGTCTGAAATTGATAAGTTTTCCTTTTCACCCAGGGAGGGTAAGTTTTCTACTACTTCTTCTATGTTTTTGTAGGCAGAGGCTAATTCTTGATATATTTCTCTACTGTTTTTATAGGCTTTGATGATTTTGGTACGAAAGAACCATAAATCGAGTAATTCTTGGGAGCATTGATTAAAGTATGCGTCGGCTTTTTCATCGGCAAATAGCCAGACAATGACGTGTTGATAGGTATTTAATTGACCAAATAATCCATATTCAAAAATGGGACTACCAAATAATTCTCCTTGATGACTGAAGGAAGGTGGTTCGCTGGGATGGGGAAAGGTTGATTGTAAACAAGCTGTGGCAATATTGTGAATGTCTTTGGTGTTTTTGGCTCCAGTTAACCAAGCGGTAATTAATAGGGTTTGTCCTAGGAAAAGTTTATTTTCAGGTAGGGTAAAACAATTTAAGGGATTTATTTGGCTAAACCAGCTCACATCTAAATCTGTGGTGGGGGTGTCATCATCATTTTTTTCCGGGCGACGTAGGTTTAACCATAAGCCGTAACTATCATAAATACGGCAGGGATATACAAAGCCTGTAATAATTATTGGTTGATTATTGAAGGTGATTTTACCCTCCACGGGTAAGTCATCACCATCTTTAGTGAGTGATTTTTTGAGTAAACCAGTTTTGTTTAGTTGTGGTTCTTGATTGACATCGAGATGGGAAATTAGTTGTAAGTCTTGTTGTAAGGTAGCACCAATTATATAATCAGCACTATGCCAGATTTTATCTATTTCTTCACCGTTGGCATTTTTATATAGCTGAAATGCAAATAAATGAATATTTGGCGCGTAAACTTTCATGGGTGTTTTGGTGCTGGTTTTACTTTTTGGTTTTTTCTGTTTGCTTTTTATCTTTTAACTTTTCTAATTCATCTTGCAGCACTGGAAAAATATTGTTCACTGTCATTTCTTGACTGCTAGGATCGGCATTTTTGACCCGGTTAATTTCCCTTTCGGCGATTAATACCGCATCTCGTACAGGTTCATGATTAATGTACCACTGGCGAATTGTATCGGCGAGGGATTCGATGGTGGGGTTTTCTAGGTTGGTAAGTTGTGTTTGTAATGATTGAATATCTGTAATTGCGACGGTGTCAAAGAAAAAGTCTTGTTCTTTGACTACTGTTAAAAAGGCTGTGATTAATTGTTTTGGTTCCATTATTTATACCATTTGTTGTGAATTGGATTTAGATCCCCGACTTCTTCAAGAAGTCGGGGATCTGTTACTCGCGTTTTTGGTTTCTCGCTCCCATGCTCTGGGTAGGAGCGGGTATCTGGGAGGCAGGAGCCTCCTGAATTTCCAGCCAGAGGCTGGAAACAAGATTGTAAATTCACTCCCATGGCTTGCCCAGTCTGATTTATCAGACTTTGTTTTTGAGCCTGGGAATTTATTCCTAGGCGGTATGGATAGTCACCCACCAACCACAGAAAATGCTGCCCAAAAATAGGGCTGTTTAAATGGTTGTTGTTCTGGACGATAATTTTTCCCATGCTCCGCGTGGGAGCGGTTATCTGGGAGGCTCCCGCCTCTTGATACCCACTGGAGGCAGGAGCCTCCCCAACCTTATTTCCAGCCAGAGGCTGGAAACAAGATTGTAAATTCACTCCCATGGCTTGCCCAGTCTGATTTATCAGACTTTGTTTTTGAGCCTGGGAATTTATTCCTAGGCGGTATGGATATTCACCCACCAATGACAGAAAATGCTGCCCAAAAATAGGGCTGTTTAAATGGTTGTTGTTCTGGACGATAATTTTTCTCTAACCTCTGAATAACTTTGTCTCGATGTTGTGGTTTCATCTCTTGTTTACCACGAATCCAGGCAATTAGTTCCTGTTGGGTAACTTGACGTAACCAAACCTGGGTTTGATGTAAGGCTAGGGAAATATTAGTTGGGCAATTATACAGGTTTTCATACAACTTAATTGTAAATAAAGCGGTGGCAAAATCCTCCACTGCCCACAAAGTACTAATAATAGAGTTAGCTCCAGCTGCGATAAAGCCACTGGATAAACTAATGTATTCGTCGCTGGTGTTGCTATAGTCAGTGAAAGCGGTTTCACAGGCGGAAAGGGTAACTAAGCGACAGTTGGCTAGGTTTAGTTGAAAGATATCTTCTAGGGTGAGGCATTTTTCGACATTAATGGCTTTATCATCGTCTATTTGTAACCATCGGGATGGTGCTAATTCATCTTCGGGAATGGGAGAGATGATGGTGTCTGCTAACTGGAGGAAGGATTGCTGGGGAGAGGTAAAGTTGAAGTTACCGTGACAGGAAAAGTGTAACCAATGGGCGGTTTGGAGATGTTCGCGGTGGGGAGATTGGTTGAGGTTGGATTCCGTGGCTTGGGCGTGTTTGAGGATGTGGTGGGGTTGGAAGGTAGGAGCGATGGTTTCTACTTCTATGTCCGTAAATTCTAAATCCTCCGTGGGGTTTTGAATGGCAAATAGGTGAGTAAATCCTGGGTTGGTTGATTTTGATTGTTGTTGTGACATTTGTCGCGACAATTGCAAGAGTTGACAACTAGGTGCATAACTCACCCCACCCCTAAATAAATCCATTACACATCTATCTAATAACTCTTTTCTTTTGACTTTTGAATTTTTACTTTTAACTTCCAAGGCATGTAATGGTATGAGGTGGAGATAACGGTGGGGAATGAAAATTACTTTGTCACATTCATTTGGTACCAGGGAAACCACCTCATCAATGTGGAGAATCTGTGCTAATTTCCTCAGCAGTTGGTTATTTAATTGATTGCGCCAGTATGGTTTGTTGGTAGCGTATGGTTGAATGTATCCATCCCACATCAAATCTTCTAGCTTTTCTAAGTCTTGGGGCGATGATGTCCAAATTTCTGGCTCTTGTTTGCCTTTGGTAAGGATAAAGGCGCGGAAACAATCATTAAAGATATACCATTGAATAATTGCCGTTTGACCATCTAATAGATTGTGGATGTCTTGATATGGGATGGGTTGGTAGGGGTAGAGTTGTTGGTAATCTTGGCGGAGTTGGTTGAGGTGGGTGTAGTCTGGTTGCTCCTGGGTTGTTTGTTCCTGGGTTGTCAGCCGTTGTTTTTCCCTTGCAATGTCTTTTCTGAGTTGTTGTAATTGGGTTCTGAGTTGAGGGGAGATTTCACCACCAGGATATAAGTCTTTCAGGGTGAGGAATTCAGCTAAATTGCGGGTTTTGCTCTGTTCTATATATTCTATGGCTGCTGTTACCTCCCCTAACTGCAAGCATACTTCCACCATGCGAAGATAAAGTTGGTTCCACTCTTCCGCTTGTTTGCGTTTAGCTTCTTCCCCAGAAAAGATTTCCCCCCGCAATAATTCCACCGTGGTAATGGCTTGGGTAAAGGTTTCGTAAGCTTGAGTGAATTGTTGATTGCCTTGGTAAAGTCTCCCCAGATTAAATAAAGTTTCTGCGTGTGATTGCGGGAAAGCTTTGCGGGTTCTGACTTTGAGAGCTTCTTGGTAACAAGCGATCGCAAGTTCTAAATTATCCGCCCGCTCCCCTCGTATTCTGTCACTGTAAGCAGCTGCCAGATTATTTTGCGTGGTTGCCCAATCTTGGGGAAAAGCGTCAAAAGTTCTGACTTTGAGAGCTTCTTGGTAACAAGCGATCGCATTTTCTAAATTATCCGCCCGCTCCCCTCGTATTCTGTTACGGTAAGCAATTGCCAGATTACTTTGCGTGGTTGCCCATTCATAGGGAAAAGCGTCAAAAGTATAGACATTGAGAGCATCTTGGTAACAGGTGATCGCAATTTCTAAATTATCCGCCCGCTCCCCTCGTATTCTGTTACCGTAAGCATTTGCCAGATTATTTTGCGTGGTTGCCCATTCATAGGGAAAAGCGTCAAAAGTATAGACATTGAGAGCATCTTGGTAACAGGCGATGGCAAGTTCTAAATTATCCGCCCGCTCCCCTCGTATTCTGTAAAGGTAAGCATTTGCCAGATTATTTTGCGTCATTGCCCAATCTTGGGGAAAAGCGTCAAAAGTTCTGACTTTGAGGGCATTTTGGTAACAGGCGATCGCATTTTCTAAATTATCCGCCCGCTCTCCTCGTATTCTGTCACTGTAAGCAGTTGCCAGATTATTTTGCGTGGTTGCCCATTGTTGGGGAAAAGCGTCAAAAGTTCTGACTTTGAGAGCTTCTTGGTAACAAGCGATCGCATTTTCTAAATTATCCGCCCGCTCCCCTCGTATTCTGTTACGGTAAGCAATTGCCAGATTATTTTGCGTGGTTGCCCATTGTTGGGGAAAAGCGTCAAAAGTATAAACTTCCAGAGCGATTTCATAGCCAGTGATGGCAATTTCCATATTGTTGGCTTTGTTACCCAAGGGAAATTGCTGAATTCGATTACTAAAATTGCCTATATGTACGGCGATGGATTCTGCCTCATCTACTGACACTTCTCCCAGTGTATTTGTCCCCCAACGTCGCAAAATTTCTGCGAACACCCCATCAAGTTTGTCCGTATTCTGAGCTAGTAAGGGGTAAACAACCTGTGCATCACCTCCACTGTCTGCGGTTGTTAGCAATACCTCCCCTAAAAATTGCAAATATGTCTGTATCTCCTCCTCACTGAGAGATTGCCAATCCACTTCATTATCCTGCTTCAACCCTTCCCTCAGATAATTTGCCAACCCTTCCAACCAACGAGCATTATTCTCATCCCCCTCCTGCAACAACATCTGTGCTACCGCTTCCACCATCTGCAACAAGCCTGTATCAATTAATTCTTGATTTGCAGCCAAAATCTCTGGTTCTTCCCCACTTGGGCAACTCAGTAGGCTTTGTATTAACTGAATATAGGCTTGTTGACGCTGTTCATTCATGGTTCGGGGGAGAGGATGGGGAGCAGGGAGCAGGGAGCAGGGAAGCATCCCAATTATTCAAAAATATACAGTAGCGGGAGCATCTTGCTCCCTAGATATACAAAGCGGATACTTCCGAGATAAACCCAATCCAGATTAAGAACTGGAGTTTTCCTGGTAGGGGCACGGCATCAGTAAGATTATTCAACTAAACCCGCAAGGAGTCCCACACCGTAATCTCCGATTCGGTGTCGGGAGGAATTGCGGGTTTGATTTGTTGCGTCCTGCGACCAATTCTTACCGTAGGTAAGAGAGGAAGGAGGACAGCGACAAATCAAACAATCTCTTAGACTGCAACGCATAATCTCGTACTCCGCTTGATTAATTGCACTTTTGACAGACTGAATTGTCCCAACCTGTGCCAATTGTGGTCATATACTGAAACGTTTTTAGTTTTGGCTGTTTGGGTATAACCACCAACCCAACCGATATAAACTTTTCCTGCCTTTTTGGCTTTTACCAAGTCACCAGAACGAAAACCAAACGGGGTAATTGTTCCGCCTTTTCGTTTTCTGTTGCCTGGAATATCTTTAACTGGGTTTTCAAAATGAAGTTGGCGACGGAATATGTTAGGACGTGCAATCACGCGGAATGGTGCAGATGTGACCCTGGCTTCTCCTACCCAGTGATACCCACGAGCATTTGCAGCATGAAATTTCTCGAACCGGATAAAATTACTTGCAGCCAACGCAATTCCATCATGAGCGTGAGTTTCGGGACTTTGCTTGGATTTATCTTTCTTATCCTTAGCCAAACCTAGTTGTTGTCTTAGAATCGAAGTTTGCCAGCCTTCCTGTTTATTTGTTGGGGCAATTTCTTCTAACCATTGCAACATCACTTTTTGACCAACCATTACTGGGCTAAATCCTTTGTCTCCTTTAGCCTTAATGTATTCGTAGGTGATTTGAGTTACGGGAAATAGTTTTACTAATTCTTTGGTAACTCGTAATTCCAATTCTTTGTTAGCTCTGATACTAGACGGTAGTTTATTCTGCTTTCGGTTTGAAAACCGTTTTTGACGATGCGCTCTTTGGCGAAAAGGCAGCTTACGGTTTATGCGCCTACCTCGTCTTGCACGTCTTAAAATCAGCCTGACTGACATCTTTTTGGTAACATCTGAGAATGGCAAGATCAGATGTGCCATGAACAAAGTGAACTTGGCTGATTGGACACCAACACCAGTAAACTTCTTTCCAGGGTCTAACCCTAAAGCAATTGGTTGTGTTTCAGTTCCTGATGGTTCTACTAATAGCTGAATGCAAAAAATATTCAGGTCATTGTGTACAACTTTCGCTTTACCTTCTTTTAGCCAACGCCTAGCGCGACTGGCTTTTGTCGGCATCAGAGGTTTACCGTTTTTGTCTAGTACTGAAACACGAATCATGGAGATAATCCTCTCGTGAAAAAGTTGTAAGTCCCTTAGCCCACCATTACCAAAATGTCCTTTCTGGAGCCAGCGCCTTGCGGGGGTTCCCCCCGTTGTGGCGACTGGCGTCAAGCACTACTAATCAGGTAGTTTGTAGTTATTCCGAGTTAGGGAAACGCTCGGAGGTACGTATCAGGTAATGGCTCATGGGCTAGTCATCTCTTACGTTGCAAGCTGATTCAAAGCAAGCCTACACGCTCACCGAAGGTCAGTGTAGGTAGTTGACTATTCCGAGATATTGTGTTTGCCGTGCCCACCTCACCCATCGGATATTCGTAAACAAAAACTATGGGTTTC
This sequence comes from Calothrix sp. MO_192.B10, assembly GCA_030065055.1. Lineage (GTDB taxonomy): Bacteria > Cyanobacteriota > Cyanobacteriia > Cyanobacteriales > Nostocaceae > Calothrix_A. The sequence goes on along the minus strand of JASJDS010000150.1, from coordinate 9,817 downwards.
AAGGTAGACACGGTTTAATTGTAACTTGGTATCATATATCTCCTTTTATTCTAAAGAAAATAAGTGATAGTCAGGTGGATGCTGCTCGTGGGTGTGAGCGATCCCCGACTTCTTGGAGAAGTCGGGGATCTGTTAGCCATCTGTTAGCCATCAGATTTGAGAAATATCCGTAATATAGAAATAATGTAGTGTATGTAGTATATGTGATTTCAACCGGATATTGTGATGTTGACTTTAACAAAACGTGCTTACAATGGGGAAGCAGATCTAAATGCGATCGCAAACCTAATAAATGCTTGTGATGCGGTTGATAAATTAGAGGAAGGGACAACCGTCGCTGAATTGCAAACAGAATTTAGCACACCTTCCATTAATCAGGCGCGAGATTTACAGTTGTGGTCAAATGGGGATGGTGAATTAATTGGTTTTGGATTTCTGTGGATTACCGAACCCAGTGAAGTAATTGATGGTTTCCTGAGCATTTACGTACATCCGAGCCATCGCCATATTAACTTAGAATCGGAAATCATCGCTTGGGCAGAAGGTCGGATGGGTGAAGTTCAGCGACTTCAACAAATACCCGTCAGATTAGGATTAGGTACGCGGGATACTCAATGCGATCGCATAAAAATTATTGAAAATCATGGTTTTCATCCCACCCGTTACTTTTTTACCATGGAGCGTAACCTCCAGCAAGCTATCCCCCAACCACAACTCCCGGAAGGATTCAGCATCCGACAGATGAATGGGGAAGCAGACGCACAAGCATGGGTGGAAATGTTCAATAACTCCTTTATCGATCATTGGAATCACCATGATTTAACCATTGAAAACTTCATCCACCACATCAATGAACCCTGCTACCGTCCAGACTTAGATTTAATTGCCATTGCTCCTAATGGTACCTTTGCAGCAACCTGTCATTGCTATATTTTTCCAGAAGATAATATACGCACAGGACGCAGGGAAGGTTGGATTGGGGTTTTAGCAACAATACGCAATTATCGGCGAATCGGTTTAGGAAAAGCAATGTTACTCTCAGGTTTACATCAATTGAAATCTGCGGGGATGAACACAGCCAGACTTGGTGTTGATGCTGATAATCCCAGTGGTGCATTGGGACTTTATCAATCTGTGGGATTTGACAAAATTTATACCTCGATTATGTACATGAAATAGAATTTAGAATTTAGAATTTAGAATTTAGAATTATTTTTCTGAATTCTGCATTCTTAATTCTGCATCAGTCTCTGAGAATTTAGAATTTAGAAAAACACGTAGGGTGTGTTATCCCTGAGAGTACGGCACCATCCAGTAATATGGCGGGCGTGCGGAACGCTTTTAGCATAACGCACCCTACAAGTACTATAGCGACGGACATATAGGTTAGGACATCGTATTTTGGTTCAAAGGGAACAGGGAACAGGGAACGGGGAACAGAAAAATGTCCTAACAATAATGGCGACTGCTATACTATGGTAAATTATGCGATCGCAATATCTCCGAACCACGAAGGACAATTAAGTTATTGCTCAAAATAGCTATAATTGTAGTTAAAAATAGCTGCATATTTACTATGAAATGGCGAGTAGTTCTCGAACCAGATCCAGAAACAGGAGAATGGGCTGTTTGGTGTCCTGAATTACCTGGTTGTACTTCCGCAGGAGATACCGAAGAAGAAGCTTTAGAAAATATTCGCGAAGCAATTCAACTATATATTGAAACTGATTAGTTTTATTCATATCAAATGTCTAGTTAACAAATGCGATCGCTGAATTCTTCACCCCTATAATGAGAATATAGAAAAACAGTAGGTTAAATAATATTTATGAGTATCTCCCTGACTCCTGAATTAGAACAATTTATCCAAAGTCAAATTGCTAGCGGTAAATATGCTTCGACTGAGGAAGTAATTATTGCAGGTATTAAACTACTGGAGGAAAGGGAAAGGATTTATCAGGGTAGGTTTGAGGAATTGAAAAGAGAAATTGCGATCGCAGTTGCAGCTTCCGAACGGGGGGAAACTATAGATGGGGAAATAGTTTTTCGTCAGCTAGAGCAGAAATTACGGGAGCATCCCAAATTTTAAGAAATAATCATATCCAATACCCTAGAAGGGTATCGCTACACGAGCAAAGCCCATCTACCCTGCGGGAACGTCTTCGACGAACATGGGCTATAAGAGTTTTTAGTCCACGCAGGTGGACTTTGTCCGTGTAGCCCCAGGCTAAGAGGTGAGGGCTTTTCCAAAAATTGGGATGCTCCCGAAATTACAACACTTACGCAACTTGTAACGGTTTTGTTGGAAGCATTCTGGGTTCTGGTAGTGGTTTATTCTCTTCTCTCAACATCTCAACAAAAGTCTCAATTACTTCCTGACCATTTTTGGCTGCTTCTTCATAAGTTCTACCGTGGGTATGAAACTGTTGCCACGGAAACTCTGGTAAGTGTACTAAAAAAAGTTGATCTTCCTCCGACCATTGAATTACCATGCTGTAGTGATAGCTCATTCTTCTGGCTCCTGTTTTTCTTCGTTTTCCGTTTTTTCCATTTCTTCCAATTTTTTCAGCACACGTTGAATATTTCTTTCTAAATATAACGGAGCATCATCGCCATCTTTTCCCGGTATGGTTAGGGGTTCTTCGGGTAACAATGGATGTTTCCAGTATGTATGACTTCCTTTACCTCTTCCTGGTTGAAGGATATAGCCAACTTTTGCAACCATCGCTTTCAACTCCCTAACTTTTTTCGGCATTGCCCCTGACAGCGAACTCTTCATTTATTCTCTCTGCTGAAGAGCCAAAAATTCAAGCCTAATTAAAGCCTAATTACCAGCATTTTTAGATATGATACACCTATATGAGTAGCTATTGTTCAGCGATCGCACTCTTTATCCTCCACAACGAAAAAACCTTAACTATTATGGCAAAAAAGGAAGCGATCGCTCAATTTTTCACCCCTATAATGATAATATAGAAAAATAGTATGGTAAGGGCAGGTGTAATTATGGAAGCTCTTTTTTGGACTGTAGAGGAAGTTGCCCACAGAGCCAAACAATTTTACGAACATGGGATTCGCCAACAAGTTGAGCATGGCGATAATATTGGCAAGATGATTGTGATTGACGCTGAAACAGGCGAATATGGAATTGATAAAACTGGTGTAGAATCAGCATTAAAGTTAAAACAGAAAAATCCCAACGCTAGATTATTTACCATGCGAATTGGTTATGATGTTGCATTTGGTTTTGGTGCTTCCATGGAGCGAATAGTTGAATGATTCATGGAAGATTAATCGATTGCAAGGCTATAGTTCCAGTGATTTTTCGCTTACCACAGCAACCAGATTTTTCATTGAATTTTGTTGTCGATACTGCATTCAACGGCTATCTCACCTTACCAACGCAAGCGGTTAGCGCGATGAATCTTCCTTTGCACTCTAGTACACCTATCAAATTAGCTGATGGTAGCGAATCTCTAACAGCTATACATTTAGCGACTGTTGTTTGGGACAATGTGGAAAAAGTAGTCCTTGTTTTAGCTTCTGGTTATAAGCCTTTACTGGGAGTTGCAATCATGGAAGGATATCATCTTGAGATAGATTTTGCAGACAATGGTTTGGTTTCCTTGGAAAAAATATCATCTTCATAGATTGGTTTTGAGCCGTGGCAAAGATTGCTCTCCCCAAGCAAGTGGATTTCGGTCTCATACTTGTATATTTTCTGCACTACGCTACGCCATAATCTGTATACTGACGCTTGTATGGAGCTTGCAAACCCAAGACAATATCCTCTCGTGGTACTCCCATCATCACTAATTCCTCTGCTGGATTGCGATCTGTTAAATTTTGTTGCAGCCAGATTTTGCCATCTTTAATATCAAAATGCATCACGCATCGATAAATACGATTCAATCCTTCCCAACCTACATTCATCCATTGATAATGATTGCGTTCTGTGTCTAAAATCAGTTGGACTTCGACATCATTATCTGAGACATCATCACTGGCATAGTTCGTCAACAGGGTTTTAATATATTCTTGATATTTTGTTAGTTTATCCACTGTACAATTACCTCATCTACTGGATTATAAATAATTAGATGGGGTAATAATTCTAAATTCCCCTTGACAGGTTATCCTTAAAATTAATATCAAATCTGTAAACACCTTTGGTTAACAATGGTATCTCATGAGTTAGTGGAACAGTTACGCAGGCTAAATCGCGTAGATAAACTCCAGGTTATTCAACTTTTGGCTACTGAGCTAGCAAATGAAGAAAATAATCTGATAAAATCTGGTGCATCCTATCCAGTTTGGTCTCCCTATGATGCGGTAGAGGCTGCCAATATTATGTTAGAGGCTTTGAATGCTGAAACTTCCTTAAATCATGAGTAACGCAGCAAAATATTCTTTCGTTGGAACTGATAACAGTTTGGGGGAAGCAAGCTTTAAGCCATTTTTGCCACTGACATTAAATTATAGGGAAAAATCACAGGAATTTATTGGGCTTTTGGATACGGGAGCGATGGTAAACGTTCTTCCCTATTAAATTGGAGTCGAATTAGGAGCAGTCTGGGAAGAGCAAACAACAGTGCTTCAATTATCAGGTAACTTAGCTCAGTTTGAAGCACGAGTGTTAATTTTATCTGCGACTGTTGGGCGATTTCCGAGTGTTAGATTGGTATTTGCTTGGACGCAAGCTACTCAGATACCGCTCTTGTTAGGACAAGCAAACTTTTTTATGGAATTTGATGTTTGTTTTTATCGCTCTCAAAAGATATTTGAAGTGACTCCAAAAAAATCATTATAAATTGCTATTTTCTCATTTCCTTTTTCTGCGGCAATTATTTTTTCTGCACCTAAATAAATTTGGAAGTTGACTTCTCCAAATTTAAATTTTAATGGGTCACTTGTAATTATCCATTGTTCTTTTTGCAGAGCTTTTTTTACTGATTCATGAAAAATATCTGTCGCAGACACAGTGAGAAAAAATATTCTTTTCAGATTTTATTATATGTTAGGTTGTACTCTGGAGTGCGATCGCACTCAAATATCATTGTAACGTAAGTCAGCGATCGCGCAAGCACTGACTTGTCAGTTCGCAATATCCCCAATACCGAGAAATATTTGCTGCGTTACGACCGAATCACATTTTCTCTGAGAATCATATACCGTCGTCGGTCTAACGCACCCTACTGTGCTGCGGTTTTTTTAATCAGCAACGCCCATATTTTTATTATTTTTAGGAAGTTTAATATTTATTTATTTTATGCTTTTCCGGAATATTTTTACAAAAGTCAATCAATTATTTACTTAACTATACATATTTATCCAGACAAATTATGTATACTAACCTACAGTCGTTGTGAGTAGTCACAAATATTACTCTTGGCGAGAGAAAATACATAACCAGCCACAACAACAATTCCTTGGAACCAACACAGCCTGTTAACGGCACGGCGACGTTTCAGTCGGCGGTGCTGTTCAACTCTGCCTTTAGGCACGGGAGTATCAAAAATTTATTCTTACTTAGTTGAAAGTCTTAGATCAAAGGAGTTTCTTGATGTTAAGTCGTTTGTTTTCAATCTGCTTGAGTTCAGTTCTTTTTCTAACCACTTTATTTTGGGGAACGGTAAGTCTTGCAGCGAGTAATGATCTGACCTTCTATGAGGAAAATGGTTGTACTCAGGACATTGTTTATACTTATTCTTCATCCCAAAGTGCCGATGATAATTGTAAAGAGGAGGGCCCATGCAAAGGAGATAATGACGAAGCTCGCTCTTTAAAGATTGCGAGTGGTGCAGAAGTAGGTGCAACTATTCAAGTTTTTGATGACCCTAGTGCTAAAACGGATGATGATTATTCAACCATTACAATTAAGAGTGCTGTTCCTAGTGAAGGTATCTGCGTATCAACTTTTGAAGACAGCCGAACCTACGATAGTGCAGTTCAAGTTGACTATACCGAGAAAAATGGGCTTGATGGTAAGGTATCTCACGTTACTGTTTCCCCGTAGCTCAATCTCCAATCTCTTAGGATGAGTTAGGAACCTAACAGTCTTCTCCGAAAAATGAGATATCAACCCTGACTGCATAAGGCTTTTATATTCTTTTTTGGGCGTTGCACAATCAAGGGATGATTTTAATATATGCGAAAAAATTTTCCCTTATTTATCAATAGTTTCAGCTTATGGAAATTTGATTATCATCCCGCAATGATGCAACGCCCTTTTTTGGATATGTCTAATACAACACTATCAAACTTTGGGATGTAGAAACTAACAACGAGGTTTGTATTGTTGAAGTAACCTCACGTTGGGTTATTTCACTTAATTTCACCGGTAATGGAGAACTTTTAGTAAGTAGTTATAGTGATGGGACAATTGCGGTGTGTCGGCAAAATTTTCAAAATGCTAAGACACATGTACCGTAGGGGTTTAGCATTGCTAAACCCCTACCCATCATCAAAATAATCCTACTCGGCACCCTCAATTGGTGCAAAACCCTGACGCTGAATATTCTCCGTCACTGTACGCGGTTCCAAGAACTGCAACAGGTAATCGGGACCCCCGGCTTTAGAACCAACCCCCGACAACTTAAACCCACCGAAGGGTTGCCTGGATACAATCGCCCCCGTAGTTGTGCGGTTAATGTACAAATTCCCCACTTCAAACTCCTCCTGTGCTTGCTGAATGTGGGAAGGAGTACGGGAAAACAGTCCCCCAGTCAAGGCGTAATTCGTCCCATTAGCCACCTCCAACGCTGACTGGAAATCCTTCACCTTAATTACCGCCACCACAGGACCAAAAATCTCCTCCTGGGCTATTGTGGCATTGGGGGACACATCGGTAAAGATAACAGGACCAACAAAATACCCATGTTCCGGTGCAGACATCTCCAAAGCCAACTTTGCTTCCGCCTTACCCTTGTCAATATACTCCCGGATGCGTGACTGTGCCTTACCATCAATTACAGGCCCTACCTGAGTACCCGGTAACTCAGCCTCCCCAATATTCAGGGATTTTGTCGCCTCCACAAACCGTTGCACAAAGGCATCATACACAGGTTCCAACACAATCACCCGCGAACAAGCAGAACATTTTTGTCCACTGTAACCAAACGCCGACTGTACCACCCCAGCAACAGCTTGGTCTAAATCAGCACTTTCATCAATAATAATCCCATTCTTACCACCCATCTCAGCAATTACCCGCTTCATATGCCTTTGCCCCGGTTTTAACACCGCCGCCTCAGCATAAATCCGGCAACCAACCTCCTGGGAACCAGTAAAAGCAATCACATGGGTATCCGGGTGATTCACCATATAAGCACCAACCTGGGAACCCTTACCCGGTACATATTGAAATACACCCTTGGGTATCCCTGCCTCCACCAGAATCTCCGCAATCTTCGCCGCAATTACCGAAGCAGGTTCCGCCGGTTTCAACAGAGTACAATTCCCCGTCACTAAAGATGCTACCGTCATTCCAGTTGCGATCGCTAGTGGGAAATTCCAGGGAGAAATCACCACCGCAATCCCCCGAGGCTGGTAAATTAACCGATTCGTTTCCCCAGCCACGTCATAAATTACACCTTCATCCAGTCGTTCCATCTCAGTAGCATAATAGCGGCAGAAATCGATCGCCTCCGACACCTCACCATCAGCTTGTTGTACCGGCTTACCAACTTCCAACACCATCCAAGCACACAACTCAGCACGACGGGACTCCATCAACTCCGCCGCCTTCCTTAATATACCCGCACGTTCCTGCACCGGAGTCTTGCGCCAACCAGGAAAAGCAGCCTTCGCAGCCTGCATCGCCGACTCAGCCTGCTCCACACTCAAGAGTCCAATTTTACCAACCACCTCACTAAAATTAGAGGGATTCACCGAATCCACCACATCCTCAGTTGGCACATACTCCCCATTCACCAAAGGCAAATAACTCTTACCCAACAAACCTCTAACCCTTGACAAAGCCTCCTCAAACTTCCTCCTCTTCAGCTCCTCAGCAAAATCCGTATCCGCAGCACTAGTGAAAGAGTGGGGGAAATTCTCCACCTCCTCTTCTCTGCGTCTCTGCGCCTCTGCGTGAGACAACTCCGCCTCCGGAGATGCCAACAACTCCTCCACAGGTCTATTTTCCAAATTTTGTCGTAAAAACGAACTATTCGCCGTATTCTCCAACAACCGCCGAATCAGATACGCCATCCCCGGCAGCAAATCACCATAGGGACAATACATCCGTACCCGATAACCCTTATCAGCCAAAGCCTTAGCCAACTTATCCCCCATACCGTAGAGAACCTGCATTTCAAAGCAACGCCGGGGAACATTCAAAGACTCAGCAATTGCGATCGCTCTTGCTTGGGATCTGACATTATGACTACCAATAGCAGCATACACGTATTGGTGATTTTCTAGCAACAATTGAGTAATCTTTTCAAAGTTGGCATCCGTAGCCGCCTTATGATTATAAACAGGTTGCTGCCAATGCTTTTGTTCTGCTTTAATAGTTTCTTGGTCCCAATAAGCACCCTTCACCAAACGGATTGTCACCGGATAACCCCGTTGTTTCGCCCAAGCAATCAAATCCTTGGCATCCTTCTCACTATCCCGCAGATATGCTTGAATAGTCATGCCAATATCAGTGCGACTGCGGAACTCCTCCTCCATCAACAGTTTCTTCAAAATATCGAAAGTAATATCCTTGTAGATATACTGTTCCATATCAAAGTGAACAGCCACACCCAACTCCTTCGCCCGACGGAGTAAAGTACGGATACGTTCACTCACCCTTGCTTCACTACCCTCAGCATCCAAGGGGTCAAATTGGGAATAAAACGCCGTTAACTTAACAGAAACCTGAGCCTTTGCCAACGCCTCACCATCAGCCTCATCAATTTGGGGAACATTCTTCCACTTCTTCCCCGCTTCCGCCAATTGTTCCATTAAATCCAGATACTTATGCAAATAAGATTGGGCTTCCGTTTCCGTAATTACAGCTTCACCCAGTAAATCTACGGTGAAAGCCATTTTATCCCTCCGCAGCTTCTCCAGGGTTTTCAATACCTGTTTAATATTTTCCCCCGCAATATATTTATGTGCCAGGGCTTCCGTAGCCGTAGAAACCGTGGTAGCAGCCACCTGTCCCGGCATAGAATCGGGATTGGCAAAATTTAACAAGCTTTTGAGCGCTGCTGGTAATTCTACAGACTCATCCCCTAGGTATTCCTGGAGGTGTGCGGCAATTTCCGGTTTACTTTGCAAAGCAGGGAGAGTATCAATAAAGCGAAATAACTGCACCCGCAAACTGGGGTTACTCATCGCCCATGCCAGTAATTTATCATCCCAGCGCATTTGTTCCCGCAAAGCAGAGAACAGATTCCCCGTTTCCTGGGTAGCAGAGAGTATTTCTCTGGCAATTTCTTGAGTTTTCGTTTCGTATGTGTTTTTTTCGATGGGTAAAATCACAAGTACCAGACTCCTAGCGAAATGTCAGGCTTTCTTTACATAGCCTTTCTCTTCTATTTTCGCTTGTAGATTTTGTGACTACCACTATTCAGGTGTAAGAATATTGAATTATTTTTGCCTTGGCATAGCAAAAAAAATAGAGACGTAAAATTTTACGTCTCTACATAAATATAGCTATGGTTTTGTAACGCATTCCCCACGCATAGAATGCGGGGGCTTTTAGCAGCCCTGTCCACCGACGGTGTCAAAGATGTTCACCTTCGATCACATCAGCTTCCGAACCTCTAGGCATGGTTACGATTAACAGAGGGTGTACTCACCCCCATGCCCCAAAAACACACAG
>JASJDS010000328.1 GCA_030065055.1 Calothrix sp. MO_192.B10 | reverse complement strand
AAGGTATGTCCGCAGCGAGTGGAACGAAGTGAAACGTAGACACGAAGTGGCTTCTCGAAGAGTAGCAATCCCAAGGGTTTTGTGCTAGTTTACATTCTGTTACATAGTGATGTTTATTTGTGCCGACTTACTTACTATTTCAAATCAATGTAAGGCAGATGATATAACACTTTTGACTTTTGACTTTTGATTTTTGACTTTCCGCACAGCGGTACTGGTGTTTTGGGGAGACTGGATTTTGTCCCAGTTTTGCCAAAATATAAAAGCTGCCATGGCTAGAAGAAAATAACCAAAGCCTTTTTGTAACTGCCTTGCTTGGACAAACTTCACTAGGTACGCACCGACAACTATGCCTAAACTAGCAGCAAGGATAAAGGAAACCATGAGATTAATTTCCAGGGGAACAATGATATAAACTAGGGTTGGCACGGCTAAAATTGAACCACCCCCACCAATTAAACCCAGGCTAATACCAATTGCCGTAGCTAATAGATGTCCAACGATCCAAGTCATGATTGCTTACGCGGTATTGATGATTCCTTGCCAGCAACTATCTGCCATTCCTGTATCATCCAAGATGGAACCTTGATTTCTATCTGGGAATTATCTACAGTGGGAATTTGCACCACCCAAAACTGTTCTGGCTGTAGCTGAGAGAGGATAGGCTGGAGATTGTACTGCCCAATATGGGGTTCTGCTGTAGAATCGGTGAATATTTCCTGGGAAGTATCAGATGCTGTGAGGAGTTTTCCCCTTGCTGACTTTAATGTTAGAGGCTGGGAACGATCTAGGGTAACTGTACCGGGAAAACCCACAAGCCGGAGGGAAAAATTACTACTGCCGCCATCAGAAACTCCCTTAAAAGCGATCGCCTGCCAAGGTTGACCATCCACATCTCGTAAACTTTGGCGGGATTGGTAAATTATAGTTCCCGGTACATATTCATGCTCAGTAATTACCGCAGCAGCAGGTGGAGCAAGGAAAATACCCAAACCTACCACTAGCAATAACCAAGCAAGCATATGTCGGACTTGATGGGTAAAAGTATGCATTCGCCGTTACTCCAACAAAATCAATGTTAACTGTTGACAGGGAATAACTAACCCTTTTTTGTCACTTTGGAAAAAAAATTAATGTAGGTTGGGTGGAACGAAGTGAAACCCAACAATACCAAGTTCTTCGGGTGTTGGGTTACTCTACCCTTCGGGAACGCCTGACGGCGAACGAGAAGCCCCTTCGGGTCTACGTTCCTCAACCCAACCTACTACCAAGGTTTTAACTAGGTGTTGAAAGGGAATAACTAACCTGAGTTCGGGTTAAGGTGAAACCCTCATTACATCTTTGCTTGATTCTGGGATATGTCAATGTGTTTGTGTCGTTTGGGTCATTCAAGCTTAAATAAACCTTCTTAACCCGAACTGACGTTACATAGAAACTTCCCTGATACTTCCTCCAAAAAAAGATCCCAGTACTTTCAACTATGGATGATGGACAAAATGCTTGGCAGGCAAGGATTTCAGGATAAAAAAACATTGAACTCACGTTAATTTTAACTCCTAACACCGAACTCCTAACACCGAACTCAGGTTAACTAAGTACCGAAAGTAGCAGGTCTTGTATTACCACACATTTCATTAGCAGGTACAGCTTCCATCATTTTCTGGGGATGTGGTAAATTCAGGTTGCCCATAAATTCAATGAATTCTTCCCGAGTGCGTCCCACAAAGCGTCGATTCCACCGCTTTTCCTCCCCAATAGTAGAAACAGTATAGCCGCGATAATCGTGACCGGGATACACTAAAATTGCATCTGGGAGAGTAAACAACCGTTGTGTCACCGAGTCATAGAGAGTTCCCGCATCACCACTTTGAAAATCAGTACGACCACAACCTCTAATAAATAAAGCATCTCCCGTAAGTATGAATTCATTGTTGACTAAATAAGCATTATGACTATCTGTATGTCCGGGAGTAGCGATCGCTTTAATCACAATTGCTCCCAGGTGTAAAATATCTCCATCTTCCATGTAGACATCTGCACAGATAGCATGGGCGTTTGCTGGCACAACACCTAAACAACCAGTAGCCGATCGCAATTTATCTGTACCCGTAATATGGTCTGCATGGATATGAGTTTCCAGGCAATAGCGCAGAGTCAGCTCCAATTCTTGCAAAAGTTGGCGATCGCGTTCTACTTTTTCCAGTACCGGATCTACAAGCATAGCTTCTTTTGTCTGGCGATCGGCAATCAAATAAGTATAGGTACTAGATTCTCCATCGAACAATTGACGGAATAACATTTCTCTATTCCTTTAGCATAAAATTTTGGATGGATTCCGCAGATAAATCTGAGGGCTTTTAACATCAAGGAATTACTGGTATTGTCATTGATTATTTTTCCATCACTCCTTCCCTCCTTCCCTCCATCACTCCTTCCCTCCATCACTCCTACTCATGACTTACCTGATGTAGTAACATTCGTTTATGATGCCTGACTTCAACCCGCATCCATTGGTAAGCAACAATATTGAGTAATAAACCAAATATAAACAAGAGTGCCATCAATGCAATTTGATACCAAACAAGTGGTTGGACAAATAGATCAAGAATCAGGCGTAGTAAATTCAAGACGCTATACACCAAAGTTACAACAAAGTGAATTACTCGATAACCCTTAGCATCAGTAAAAGCCGCAGCAACGATTGCGAACATTGGCACTACAAAAAATGCCAGCATTAACCACATAATGCCAGCTATTTCACCGAGATTTTGAGCAGGTTGAGATTCCGCAACAGTTAAGCCATAAAACAAAGGCATTAAACCTAGTTGTACGTGAAACAGTGTCCCTAGTAAAAAAACTGTCCACAGGGCAATTATTTTTTCCCGATAATTGACCATATATTGTCCCTCCCTAGTTTGGAGATGATGCAATCACATCATCTTTTAAACTAGGTAAAAAATTTGAGGAATTTGTGAGGAATATTAAAACCCAAGGACTACTATAACTCTCCCAGTTTTGGGAGAGGCTTTACTAGTGGTCTGTCCCATAAGTTCTGATGGCTAGGGAACAGATCCCCGACTTCTAAATCAATATCCGCACATTGTAGCAATTCCTAGGATCGAAGTCGGGGATCTAAACAATTTAATTTCCCAGTATTAGACGTAATTAAAAGCGGAGCTTTGTAAATCCAAATTTTGGGTATTATTGACTACGGCAATCAATTCATTTTCACCTGCTTCTTGCAAAAAGATGCCGATGCTATTGGGTATTCCTACCGTTGTAGCACCTAAAGTATAATCAGAAGCCTGTCCACGCAATTGAATCACATCATTTTCATTGGGATTAAAATCTTCAATCACAGCATAGCCAGAAAGTCCAGGCTGAGTTGAATCACCATCGTTGTAATAGACTTGATTTTTGTCACCAAGTACAAAAGTATCTGCATCATCACCACCTTGGAGAATATCCTGCTCATCTGCAATAGAAACACCAGGTTCTACCCCAACTAAAGTGTCATTTCCTTTACCACCTATTAGGGTGTCATTACCTACATCGGCAAATATTTCATCATCTCCATCAGTACCAACCAGTTGATTATCTTGACTGTCACCCAGAATCGGTTGAGTCAAGCTATTATTCTCCGAATCTATTTGGGTAAATTGGATATAGTCAAACCGTGCAAATTCACCATCATTCATGGTGCCGATAATCTCAAAGCTATCTCCAGATTGAAGTTCGACTAGTTCGTGAGTTACGCGACTCGTTTTTGCTTGCAGTGCGGCGTAGTTACTAGGTAAATTGCGATCAAATTGAAAACTACTACTTTTATCTGCAACTGTAACTGTTGCAGAGGATATCCCATCGTTTTCATCGTAGTAACCTACTTCTACTTCATACATCCCTGATTCACCATCAAAGATACCAGCGACTTTACCGGTAGTCTCATCACTGTTTTTTAGAGATATATGTTTACCCCCCGACGCTCCAGAGTTATTTACGACCTCAACTTCGTAATTAGTAAGTTCTAGGTCTTCAACCTCATAACGCACAATGGAATTATTGGTAGATTGTTCTGTTTGGTCAAGCTCTGAGCCATTACCATTCTGTTGAGAATCTGGAGATGCACCAGAATCAGAATCGTCTGAATCTTGTACTTGGCTCGCAACTGGAGTTTCAGTTGGTGCTTCTGAAGGACTTTGAGGTGTTGGTGAACTATCACCAACATTGAGGTTGTTAGTATTACCAGCAAAATCCTCAGGGCTATTACCCACAAAGCTTGTATCATCAATGTCTAGTGAAGTGGGCTTATTCTTGTATATTGCCCCACCTTCACGAGCTTGATTTTTTTCAAACTTACTGTTGGTAATATCAGTTCCTGGACCACCCCATTGGGTAGAGTAAATAGCTCCTCCTTGGTCAGTAGCTTTGTTACCTTTAAAATTGGTTTTGTCAATCTTGACAGGTGACTCTCCTTGGTACCATAAACCACCTCCTTCATCAGCAGAAGTATTATTAGCAATGGTAGTGTCTTTGATAGTCACCAACTTACCAGAAACGCGGATAGCACCACCCTTGGCTTGACCTGATTTGTTTTTAGTAACTTTGTTATTGAGAAATTCACTACCTTCAATGGTTACATAGTCTTGGTCGTATCCCCAAATAGATAGTCCTCCGCCGAAACCTTGAGAAGTATTATCTACAAAGCTACTATTGCGAATTATGGTCTTACCACCTTCAGTATCTCTAGGTAAGTCTCCTTTGTAATATCGTTCTTGATTGGGGATACTAGCACCGTCATTGTGAACCGCACCGCCCCATTTGACACTCTTGTTGTTACGGAAAGTCGAATCTTCTATGGTTAATTCGGTAAATACAGTTCCAATAGCCCCACCAGAAATTCCTTCATTATTGGTAAATTCACTACCTTTAACCGTGAGTTCGCTTTTATTGAACACACTAATAGCACCTGCTGCACTATCTACATTACTTGTAGATTTATTGCCGTCGAACTTACTATTAACAACTGTTACATTTGCACCTTCTTTTGCCCAAATAGCAGCACCTTGACCTGCTGTATTGTCATAAAATTCACTATCTTCTACTTTGATAGTGGTTTTCACCCCCATGACTCTGATAGCTGCACCGTTATAGTCATGGGAAGCATCAGTCAGTGTTAAATTTCGTAAAGTAACGTTCCGATTATCTCCATTTACCTGAATGATAATACCTGAATCTTTTCCATTGAGAGTTAAATCAGAGGCATTTTGGGCATCAATGGTGATGTTTTTGTCTATTTCTAGACGACGTTTTAAAGTAATTGTCTCTTTTGCCAGACTACTGTCAAACCTAATAGTATCTCCAGGTTTCGCTGCTTCTATTGCAGCTCGCAAAGAGCCTTCAACAGCAGGTGTTCCATAGCCATTGTCAGCAGTGTTTGTCACAGTTAGGATGCCCATATTTCATTCTCTTAAGTAACTACATGAACTGGTAGGCACCCTGAATTACTCGCAGATAAAACTTATCTGCACAGGTCAAATTTGTCTAAATTCACGGCATTATTGACAGTCAAATCCTTGTGAAAAAGGCAGATTCCATAAAGCCTCTATTGATAATGAAGATTAACTCAAAACTCTGAACAATCAATTAGGACATAGGCTTCTGGGATAAACATCTTAATTTTTCTCCAGGAACTATGTTGTTGTGGTAGATGTCTGTTTGCAAAAAGGATTGTCTGTGGTTCGTTGGTAAATAATGCCTTGAGTGCCATGAGGATGGCTTGTAAAAAATCATATTACATATACTGAGTTATTAAATCACTTTGTAGACAGTTATTTAACAGTCTACTAACTGTATTTATTGGACTCACAATCTGTATCATGGTAGTTCTATGATGTAATGTCCGCTCAAGAATTGGTAGAATTTCTTCTGAGAAATAGGTGTATGGGGTGATGGGGTGATGGGGTGATGAAGTAATAAGTAATAAGTAAT
>JASJDS010000021.1 GCA_030065055.1 Calothrix sp. MO_192.B10 | reverse complement strand
ATTTTGATTAGCCATCGTTTATCTACAGTAAAAATGGCCGATCGCATTTATGTAATGGATAGTGGCTCAATCGTTGAAAGTGGTTCCCATAATGAGCTAATACAGTTGGGTGGTATCTACGCTAATTTATTTGAAACCCAAGCTCAAAATTATCGGTCATAAATTATAAAAACTAATCAGAAAAATGACTAAATCAACATATAGAAACACAATATCAAGCCATTCAATTATAGTAGTTTCCCAAGAACAAGTTTTCTCCAATCTTTCAGAGGATGCAATCATTCTCGACATGAAATCTGGGACTTATTATGGCCTAGATGAAGTAGGTGCTAGCATCTGGAATTTGATTCAGCAACCCAAGACTGTAGAAGAAATAAAAAAGGCAATGCTAGAAGAATATGAGGTTGAACCAGAACAGTGCGAGCAGGGCATTTTGGCATTACTTGAGGAGTTAGCAGTCCAAGGGTTAATTGAGGTCAAAGATGAAGCGACTGCATAAGTTTTGGAGTTTGGGTTCTCAAGTTCGCCGACTTCTACTGAATGCTTTTGTCTTATTGACATTGGTAAGATTAGGGCTGTGGTTGTTGCCTTTTGCAGCCTTACAACAAATAATTACAAAAATTCGTCAGGCAAACCCCGAACCAGAACAAGTCAAGCAAATTTCTGTAGAGCAAATTATCTGGGCTGTAAATGTCAGTAGTTACTATATGCCTGGTGGTGTAAAATGTCTAGCCCGCGCTTTAACTACACAAGTTTTAATGAATCGTCACGGTTACTTACCCGAACTGCGAATTGGCGTAGCTAAGGTAGAAGGAGGACAGTTAGAAGCTCATGCTTGGGTTGAAAGTCAGGGTCGGGTAGTAATTGGCAATCTCACAGACCTTTCCCGCTTCACCCCACTACCATCTTTGGAGGGTTTAAAACCATGAGCGGTATTGTCGGAATTTACAACCTCAACGGTAAACCTGTAGAATCTACTGATTTAGGACGAATGGTAGATACCATAGCTCACCGAGGTCCAGATGGTGCAGATATTTGGAACCAAGGGTCTATTGGTCTGGGTCATCGGATGCTGTGGACTACGCCAGAATCGTTGTTAGAAAAGCTACCTCTAGTTAAGGAAAACAATCAACTTGTCATTACTGCCGATGCTCGGATTGATAACCGGGATGAGCTAATCTCTGCACTGAGTTTTGGTGATAGACCAGCAGAAAAAATAACCGATAGCCAACTAATTTTGGCTGCTTACGAAAAATGGGGAGAACAATGCCCCCACAAACTAATTGGGGACTTTGCCTTTGCCATTTGGGATGAACGCAAACAGCGGTTATTTTGTGCCAGGGACCCAATGGGTGTCAAACCCTTTTACTACTACCGTTCTCCAGAAATCTTTGTCTTTGCCTCAGAAATTAAAGCCCTGCTGTGCTTGGCAGAAGTACCGCGCCGACTTAACGAATTGAAGGTAGCATATTACCTGGATATGTTCTGTGAAGACCAGGTGATGACCTTTTACCAGGACATTTGTAGAATACCTGCTGCTTCCTATTTGAGTATAGGTCGTAGTCATCAAATGCAGGTTCAATCCTATTGGTCTTTAGACCCCAAAAAGGAAATCCGTTTCAATTCACATCAGGAGTATATCGAGGCTTTCCGCGAAGTCTTCACTGAGGCAGTCCGGTGTCGTCTGCGTAGTGCTTTCCCTGTAGGTTCTACTTTAAGTGGTGGACTAGATTCGTCTTCCATTGCTTGCACCGCTCGTCAACTGCTAGCTAAATCTGCAAATAAAAAATTACATACCTTTTCCGCGATTTTTCCTAGTTTGCCCAAAGAAGACTTGCGTTGGATTGACGAGCGTCATTATATGAATGCTGTTAAAGCTTTAGGAGGATTTGAGTCTCACGATGTGCGGGCAGACCAACTTAACCCTCTAATTGATATCCTTTGGCAGGATGAAGAACCAATTTCTGCTCCCAACCTCTATATCCACCAAGGGCTTTATCAATGTGCAAACCAACAAGGAGTGCGGGTATTTTTAGATGGTATTGATGGCGATAGTACGATCTCCCATGGTTGGTCTTATATTACGGAACTAGCTTATACAGGGCGTTGGCAGACTCTTTTCCGGGAGGTGACTGCTGCTGCACGACTATGTCGTTTACCCCGTAAACGCATTCTCCAGCACTATGTTCTCAATCCTTTACTCTTAGAACCTGTCGGTTATCTTGGGCAGTGGCTGCGTAAAATTACTCAGACAAATAAACCAAATAATAATCTAATTAACACTGATTTTGCTCAACGAGTAGGAATATTAAAACATAGACACGAGTTGTTGAAGAATATACCAGCATTCGCACCCAGTGCCAAACAACAGCACTTGCTCAGTCTGAATACTGGTTTGTATCCCCAGGTAATGGAAATTGCAGACAAGACATCAGCAAGATGTTTCCTGGAACCACGCTACCCATTCCTCGATCGCCGACTGATGGAGTTCTGTGTGGCCTTACCTCCAGAGCAAAAGTTTCGCCAAGGTTGGACACGAGCGATTCTCCGCTTTGCCATGAACGACATTCTGCCCCCAGAAGTCCAATGGCGAGTTGGCAAAGGAAGACTGAATTATAACTTCGATCGCAAGTTATTAGAAGTCGAGCAACAAACCTTAAAGGAGGTGATTAGTAAACCACAAGCGATCGAACCCTATGTAAATATATCAGTTTTACGTTCGGCTTACGAACGCTATTCTTCCCAGCCCCAAGAAATAGAAGACGAATCCATGACCTTACTAATTGGAATGTGCCTATCCCTCTGGCTACATCAGTCTAATCTAACTGCCTAAATAATATTAAACCGAACTCACTATTATTAAAGTTTTAATTATTGTCAGGGGTGTATCTACCATTACCTAATATTATGTGAATTTTTATTAAAGCACTCTATATCTTAAGTGCCTTCAACCTAGTTGAAGAGTTGTTTAACAAAAGGAAAATCAAACATGAAGAAAACTTGGAATGCACCCAAACTGACAGTCTACGGTGGTGTTGAGAATCTAACTCAACAGACCAAAACCATTGGTAATGCTGATGGGGTCATCTTGATTGTTCCCGGTCTCACTCCTGCTCAGGGTGTTCCTATTGGCTCTATCTAGAGTTTAATTTGTAAAGTATAACTGAATACAATTCAGATAATATAGCTTTACTACCAAGGAAGTTTTTAGAGAGGTTGCATTGTCACCTCTCTAAACCCAGAACACAAATTAATAAATCCCAAAAACCAGGTTTATTTAGTTTGTAATAGGAAAATTTGGGTTTTCTAGCACTTGTAAACCTGGTTTCTTATTCTCGCATTTTTTCACTAAATTGATGTTTTCATCAGAGTATATATAAGTGAGCAATTTGTTCTTTTATATAGGTATATTATCAGTCTTTTTCACAAGATAAATACGCCTTTTAACAATTGTTGATGAAGCGAGGAGTAAAAAAGTGTTTTCATACTTTGCTTACGGTTTAGGAATTCAGTCGGAGATTCCCATACCAGAGTTTATTGAAGCAGAATGGGGATGTGATGTCATCCTGAATATAGAAAGCAGCAGCCATCCAACTGATTATTTGCCACAAACTGCTATGGAGGAACCTTGGTGTCTGAAGCTAAGTCGAGAAGAGGCACTTTTTCATGTAAAAGATGTCGCACTTTTTGTGGTTAAAGGCGGACGTAAAATAGCGATTGTGCCAGCAGAGGATGTATCCGAACAACTTCTTCGCTTTTACCTGATTGGCACTATCATGGGAATTTTACTCTACCAACGAGGGTTACTAGTACTCCATGCCAGTGTAGTAAACATTGATGGGGGTGCAGTTGCTTTCTTGGGAGTATCCGGTGAGGGTAAATCTTCAACTGCGGCTGCTTTCCATACCCACGGATATGACATAATTACCGATGATGTTGCTCCTGTAAAATTTAGTCAAGGTTCAGCTGCGATCGCTCCTGGATTTCCCCAGATTAAACTAGGTCAAGAAGTCGCCACTGCTCTGGGATATGACTTTGAGTCTTTACCATTAGTACATCCATCTGTAGACAAACGGGGCTATCGTCCAAAGCAAGAATTTTTACAAACACCACTACCAATTCAGCGCATTTACGTACTTACTTCTAGCCCAGAATTTAGTATTGAACCCCTCCAAGTTCAGGAAGCGGTAGTTGAATTATCTCGTCACTCCCGTCCTGCAACATTATTTCATGCACCAGACGCGCAGCACTTTTTTCAGTGTACAACCCTTGCCAATAAATGTACTCTCTACCGTCTGAAACGACCTCGAAATTTAGCACAGTTACCTGATTTAATCAAAATAGTAGAAGAACACATTGCCAGTGGCGATCGCATGACTGTAAAGATTTGATACCATTTCTGTATGAAGATACAATTTATATTAATTGTAGAGACGTTGCACTGCAACGTCTCTAGGAAATCTATTTGGCGCAATTTTACATAGAATTGGTATGAGTAATTTATTTTTTATTCACTAGATAAAATAATAATTAAAAAACTTTTCCCCAAACAATTGTCATATATATATTTATGAATAAACAAAATTATCCTCTGGAATTAAAATTTTATATTTATTCTCGAAAATTATTAAGAAAAATTGTTTTATTGATTAATGCTTGTTTTATAGGATTTTGGCTGGGAATCTTAAGAAGAGATAGTCTACACTCTATAGATCAATTGTATTACGACAACACTCAACAATATCGCAATGAAGAATATAATCGGGGAGGTTTATGGCATTGGGAAACAAAGATATTAAACAAATACTTTCAGCAGTGCAATAGTTTATTAGTTGCAGGTGTTGGTGGCGGAAGAGAAGTATTAGCACTACGTATCTTAGGATATGAAGTTGATGGTTTTGAATGTAACCCTCAACTAGTTGATTTTGCTAATAAACTACTTGAGAAAGAAGGATTACCTGCAAATGTACAATTAGTTCCTCGAGATGAATGTCCAGATAATCACAAACAATATGATGGAATCATAGTTGGTTGGGGTGCTTATATGTTAATTCAAGGAAGAGAAAATAGAATTAATTTTCTGAAAAAATTACACAGTCAGGCAAAAGATAATTCTCCCATACTTATTTCTTTCTTTGATAATTCTGATTCTCAGGGCTATTTCCAAGTAGTTGTAAAAATTGGGAATGTTATCAGACGGATTCTCAGGAGAGATTTTTTAGAGTTTGGAGATGATTTAGTTCCTAATTATGTTCACCATTTTACAAAAGAGGAAATTGCTACGGAATTAAAAGCCGGAGGATTTGAACTAGAAATGTATTCTACAAATGAATATGGACATGCAGTTGGTATTGCTAATCCCAATTTATCCCTAAAATCGGAGCTTAAATCACCTCAAATTGTCGCCATATAATTAATATGACCAAATATTAATTTAGAATTTAGAATTTAGAAAATTTCCCGTTCTGCATTCTTAATGCTTCATTCACAATTTTTTCCCGTACCCTTGCCCCTCGATTTATCGATGGGGAAGACCGAAGTTTGCTTATGCCGGGGAACCCGTCCACCGCAACTTCTCACTGGTAGCGTAGCTCATGGTGCAGGAGGCTAACTGATAACTGATAACTGATAACTGAAATGACTACTTTGTTTCATACTTTACTCTACACATCCCTAGCAACAATTGCATCTGACTGCTCTGTCAACGCTAGGAAAAAACTCAGTGATGCTACCCAATCAGAGTGGGAATTTACTCTAGAAACACTGAGGCTTCACCGACTAGTTCCTTTAGTCTTTTTTTCCTTACAAGCCCACGGTTTGACAGATGCTGTACCGTCTTCCATTCTTGACAAGATGCAAGCTGAATATGGCAAGACGCGGGTGATGAATAGCTTCTTACTGCTGACACTGGATGCTCTTCTGAAGGCTATGGAGGAGCGTAATCTCCACCCCATACTATGGAAAGGAGTAGTACTGGCTGACAGTTTTTATCCTGCCCCAGGTACGCGAATAATGGAGGATATTGACTTTGCCATCCCAGCAGATGAGATGGAAGAGGTAAGTGCAGCTTTTAAATCATTGGGATTTCAAGCACAACACGACAAAGATACAGAAGACGCTGTGTACTTTGTCAACCCCATGGGGGTAGTGTGTGATGTTCACCATCGCGTGCGCTTATTTGAAGGCAAAGAGTCGATGAACTTGACAACTAAGCTCAAGCCACAGCATACAAAAGCCTCATTCTTACCAGTGCTGGAACCAAATGCGATGTTAGTTCATCTAAGCGTCCATTTGGATGGACATCTCCCAGAGACTGGCCCCATGCTATGTTGGATTATGGATATAGCATTTGTTCTACGTAAGTGGGGAGCATTGCTGGAACCTGAGCGAATTGAGCAACTTATGCCAGATAAGAAGCATTTCATTTCTCTACTGCGTACAATCCGCTTCTTAGAACAGGAGTTTGGTGAAAAAATTCCCGAATGTTTAGCGTCAGTAGCCAAGTCTGTAGAACCATTTTCCCTGGCAGCTGTTCTCAGACAAAGAAGGTTGGCATTATGGGGTTTACCCAGTACCCGTGGATGGCTCAGATTAACTGCTAGTAAGCTAGGCTTTCAATTACGGAATTATCGTCCAGATTTGCAATGGAGTGATTTATTTTTTAGTACTACTGAGAAAATATAGGATTACTATTTGATTTTTGAAAAACACGTAGGGTGTGTTACCACGAAGATGTAGGTTGGGTTGAGGAACGAAACCCAACACCCGAAGAAATTGGTATTGTTGGGTTTCACTCCGTTCCACCCAACCTACATTAATTTTTCTTTTTCTAGAGTGACAAAAAAGGGCTATTTAATCTACCTTCCTTAATGGGTTCTAGATTCTATGGGTTTGGGTGATAAGAATATTTCCCAAACAGAGGTAACTACCAAAACTAAATAAGGAATAATAGTATTAATTGCAATGATAGGCCATCTTCTCAAAGCACCAAAAAATACTTTCCAGTTATTGTGGGTAAAGTGTTTTAAAATCAAATTTCGACAATATTTACTGGGGTATCCAATCTCTTCTATTTTGGCATAGATAGTTGGTAAATCAATATATTGCATCTTGAATAAAACTTTTGGCTCTTTCATCCAATAACTACTACCAAAAGCACTTTCTAGGTAAACATCTTGAGTCACTTTGACGCTACCGTGGGCTGCACAGTACCCTACCCAATATACTTGTGCTTCCATATTATTCACACTTTCTGACCAATTTGCTAAAGCATTTTGGATAATTTTGGTGCGATATACCTGGGCACTTAAAAATCCGATTCCAGAATGGTTTTCTGCTAAACAATGTTGGAAGACTGCTTTTCCATCAGGGTTGACTTCTTCTTTTTCAATGGCAAAACAACGGTCATAAATTATTTTCCCGGTTGGTTGATAACGACAAGCAAAGTTAAGAGTTAGTAGAGATAATTCCTGATGTTGCTTGAGTTGATTAATTACATAAGCTAAGGTTCTATTTTGAATTGGATCGTCATCTCCAATCATCCATAAATATTTACTGTTAGCAGTATTAATACAATGGGCAATGTTTCTCATCACCCCCAGATTGGCGTGATTTCTATTATTGTGGAAAGGTACATTATTCATAAAATGTAGTTGCCATTTATGAATAATTTCTTGGGTATTATCGGATGAACGATTATCAGAAATAATAATTTCACATTCTGATTCAAATCCTTGAATGGCTTGAGCTAGCCATGCTAATTGTTTATCGAGTAATTGGGCGCGATTATAAGTAGGAATAGCAATTGTGAGTAATCTAGTCATTTATGAAGAGGATGTCTGAAAAATGTACAGCAATATAATTCACGGTGTTCAGATCCCCGACTTCTTTGAGAAGTCGGGGATCTCAAAAATCTGAATAAATACCTTATTTCCAGAAGAAACTTTGGTCAATTTGCTGGGTACGAATTAGGTATTCTAATTGCTTGAGACGGGTAAAACCTCGAAACATGAAAGTATCTGCGCTCATATCAATATGACTAAACACATCAAATAATTGTTGAGCACCTTGTTGGGCATTCCAATCACATTTAAAACCGGGAAGTATGGTATTAATCTTTTCAAAAGAAACTCTATAGCTGCGGTTGTCAGCACCATTATCTCCAAAGCTTAACTGACAATCTGGGAAGATATCCGCAATGATTTCTGCTATTTCCTTTACCCGGTAGTTATTTGCTGTATCCCCCACATTGAAGATTTGATTATGAATTATATCGCGGGGCGCTTCTAAAGCACAAGCGATCGCTTTACAAATATCCAAGCCATGAACTAAGGGTCGCCAGGGTGTACCATCACTGGTCATTTTAATTTGTTTGGTGGTCCACGCCAACCCCGCTAGGTTGTTTAAGACAATGTCAAAGCGCATTCTCGGAGATGCACCAAAGGCTGTGGCATTCCGCATGAAGGTGGGGGAGAAGTCATCATCGGCTAAGGGTTGGACATCTCTTTCTACCAAGGTTTTGCACTCGGCATATGCTGTTTGGGGGTTGACGGGGGATGTTTCTGTGACATCCCCCTCAGTAGCTACGCCGTAAACGCTACAGGATGACATATAGATAAAGCGTCGTACCCCCACTTGTTTGGCAAGTTGAGCCAGCCTGACTGAGCCTTGGTGGTTAATTTCGTAGGTAATCTGGGGTGCTAGTTGTCCCGTAGGATCGTTGGATAATTCCGCCATATGCACGATTGCTTCTACACCTTGCAAATCTTCTGGATTAATATGGCGGATATCTTTATTTAAGGTTTTGGCTGTCACCGCAGTACCGTTATATAACCAGCCAACTTTATAAAAGCCAGTATCTATACCGATAACTTCATGTCCCCGCTCTACTAATAAAGGGGGTAATAAACAACCGAGATAACCTTCTGTTCCAGTTACCAGTACTTTCATATTTATTCTATCCTAGGGAATGGTGGTTGGTGATAGATGCGACTGGTGAGGAATTTGGGCAACAATTGCTTTGCCAATTTCAATGGAAGATGTGGCTGCTGGGGAAGGTGCATTGCATACATGGACGGAATTATCCCCATGAATAATCAAAAAGTCGTCCACTAATTTGCCGTCACCCATCAAAGCTTGAGCGCGAACCCCTGCATGGGTAGGTACTAAGTCCTCCGCTTGCACTTCCGGAATTAGCTGTTGCAGACTTCTGGTAAAGGCTGCTTTGCTAAAAGAACGAATAATTTCTTGAATGCCTTCATCGGCGTGTTTTGCTGCTAATTTCCAAAAGCCGGGATAGGTCATTACCTCAGCAAAATCACGTAAATCAAAGTCGGTTTTTTTGTATCCTTCCCGCTTCAAGCTGAGGACGGCATTAGGTCCGGCATGGACGCTACCATCAATCATGCGGGTAAAGTGAACCCCTAAAAATGGAAATTCGGGATTGGGAACCGGGTAAATCAACCCTTTTACCAGATAGCGTTTCTCTGGAGTCAGTTCGTAATATTCTCCCCGGAAAGGTACTATTTTCGCTTGTGGATCAACTTTACCAAGTTTCGCGATGCGATCGCTATACAATCCAGCACAATTAATTACAAAACGGGTAGCAAAACTACCATTATTTGTTTCTAGTACTTGATGATTTCCCTGAGAAATAATTTTCTCCACCTTGGTATTGAGCCGCAGTTCTCCCCCTTGCTGCTGAATCAACTCAGCATATTTGAGGCAAACTTGCTTGTAATTGGCAATACCAGTGGAAAATACTTGAATTCCCCCGACGCAACGGACATGGGGTTCAATCTCTTTTACTTCCTCTGGGCTAATACGCTTAACTTGGATGCCATTTTCCAAGCCACGCTTAAATAGGTTTTCTAACCGGGGTAATTCTTGCTCGTTAGTAGCAACGATTACTTTCCCACAAACCTCATAATCAATGCCATGCTCTTGACAAAACTCTACCATAGAGCGACAGCCATCCCGGCAAAATTTCGCTTTAAAACTCCCTGGCTTATAGTAGATACCGGAGTGAATCACACCACTATTGTTACCAGTTTGGTGAAAAGCCCAATGACTTTCTTTTTCCAAGACTAAAATCTTGGCATGAGGATAGCGTTGAGTGATAGCCATTCCTGTGGAAAGTCCGACTATTCCTCCTCCGATAATTGCAAAATCATACATGGCGTTTGTTGCTCCTTCAAGTTGTCAATTGAGTATGCTTTGATACTAAACCCTATAATCTACCATACCTTCCAAGGAGCCTGATTATCTTTCCATAGCTCTTCCAAATGATTTTTATCCCGTAAAGTGTCCATAGGCTGCCAGAAGCCTTGATGTTTATAAGCAGATAGCTGTTGCATATCAGCTAACTTTTCCAGGGGTTCTTTTTCCCAAACCGTAGTATCATCCGCAATCAAATCGATTACTTCTGGTTCCAGGACAAAATAGCCCCCATTAATCCAAGCACCATCACCTTGGGGTTTTTCCCGAAAAGAGGTAATTTTTGTTTGCTCATTTTCTAAAAGAATGGCTCCAAAACGTCCTGGCGGTTGGACTGCTGTCAGGGTTGCTAATGTCTTTTGCTGTTGATGAAATTCAATAATTTCAGTGATATTAATATTACTTACACCATCGCCATAAGTAAAGCAAAAAGTTTCATTACCAATATGTTCTTGGATTCGTTTTAGCCTACCTCCAGTCATGGTATTTTCACCAGTGTCAACTAAGGTAACGCGCCAAGGTTCTGCATAGCCAGAATGGACATTCATTTGATTAAACCGCATATCAAAAGTAATATCTGACATGTATAAGAAATAATTAGCAAAATATTCCTTAATTACGTTACCTTTGTAACCACAACAAATGATAAAATCATTTACGCCATGACTAGAGTAAATCTTCATAATGTGCCACAGTATTGGTTTACCACCAATATTTACCATTGGCTTTGGTCTTACAGAGGTTTCTTCACTGATACGCGTACCTAGTCCACCTGCCAGAATAACTGCTTTCATATACTTACATCAAAATTATGAAGATAGGTAGGTAGATATATACAACTTTGATGGAAATAATCCCAGTTATTTATTAGGAATTCACAAACGGTAATAAACAAGGATTAATGCTCGTTCTAGTAATTAATTTAAATGCTATTTACGATAGCGATGTAAAGAGTGTATGAATTAAATAGCATTTATTTGTAAAAACCTTGTAAAGTCGAATTAAATATTATGTAAATCTTAAAAAAATGTAGAATTTAGAATTTAGAATTTAGAATTGCGTTTTGCAACGGGGATTAAAGGACTTGTGTAATTCAGGAGACAAATCACTGACCGAATAGTTGAGAATAAAGTCAGAGTTTCCGCAATTGCTAAATATAACTTACGTTCGGGATTAATTCGTTTCAACTCATAACTTGCACCATTCTCAACTAGCCCAAATGTCCGCCTAGGAATAAATTCCCAGGCTCAAAGACAAAGTCTGATAAATCAGACTGGGAAAGACTTTCAGCACGTTGAAACCTGCTTGGTTTATTAGCCTTGAAATTTATTTCAAGGTGGGAATGTGGGCTAAGCGACATTGGTGCAAGTTGTTAGTTTCAACAAACTGAGATAAATACTATATTGTTTCAAGTTTTTTCTAACTCAGTGATTAAAGAAGGACTGTTAAAAACCTTTATCTCAATCACAATTTTTTGCCGCATTACTAGCTTCAGGAGAGATAATATGTCGCTTCATTCTTGCGCCTCTCTGGCAGTACGCAGTTTTTCTCGCAGTTTCTCAATTACAACTTCCCCATCAATGCCTTCTCCTCTATCCAACTGTTCAATAGCAACGTCAACTTTTTGACGTGTTTTTTCTACCCACTGCTGATAACCTTTGTCCCACTCTAATAACAGCTGCAATGCTTTACTAATCACTTCTTCTGCATCAGCATGTTTACCTGTTACAATTTGCGCTTGGATAATTTCTTCTAGCTCTGGTGTAAGTTGGATATTCATGATTTATACTTCCACTTTATTGATAATAAACATTACCCATTGGTGTTTAAACCTTTGTGCCCTTCAACTTTTGACCGCACCGCTTGACGAATATCATCCCAATCTTTTTCAGTTAAGGGTGTTGCACTTCCAGAATTTAACCCTTCTAGCAATAAAGTCTCTAAACGTTCCTTTGCTTTACGCTTTTGGTCTTGACGCACCAACTCGCGGAAATATTCGCTAATGGTGCTATAACCACCATCCGCAACCTGTTCCTCTACGTAAGCACGCATCCCATCTGGTAGGGAAATATTAATACTTTTCATCGGTATCTCAGACTGTTTTACTTTATCATGGCAGTTTATGCCATTTTGTGCCATGCCTACTGACGATGATAATTCCTAGATATTGTGGATAATGCTAATTCTATGTCTGGGTATCCAGGTATTCATATTAGGCGATGGGCGATCGCTTCTTGGGATGAATTGAAGAAATACTAAATTCACTCCTTGACAGTTTATACCTTTGGGTAAGATAATCTTACTATTGGTAATATAATATGTTGCACCATGACCCCAGAAGATGTGAAGGTCAAGCTCATAGAAGTGCTTCAAGAAATCCAGAAAGATAGCGGATATGAAGGACAACCAATCACAGGAACAACTTGCCCCATTGATGATCTAGGGTGGTTCGACAGTTTACTCTGTCCAGTTGCAATCAGTATGTTGGCTACCACACTTAACGCGAACATCCCTAATGACAAAAACATTTTTCTGTCAGAAGATTACAAGCGGCGACTCACTATCAACGAATCAGCTGATGTAGTTTGTGAAATTGTCAGCAGAGAGGAGAATCAGGGATGACTGAAGCAAAAGACAAGAAAGTAATCATCGCTTCACGCATTCGTGAGGCGCGTAAGATGGCTGGTCTCTCCCAAGCTCAGGTAGCTAAGATGATGGGTTTGCATCGACCTTCAATTTCTGAAATTGAAGCTGGTAACAGATGTGTTTCTGCCGAAGAGATAGCCCAGCTGGCTGAAATCTTTGATGTGAGTGCATCATGGCTGCTGGGTGAGGGCGTAGACAAGGTTGATGTCCATGACGATAAACTTCAACTTGCTGCCAGAGAACTTCAGAAGCTGAAGCCAGAAGATTTAGATCGACTGTTAACATTACTTGCTTCAATGAGAACAGGGAGAGATAATTTGTGATCAGTAATATCACTTACCTCAATGCCAAGTGGGGAAAAAAATCTGTGGTTAATCAGAGGCAAGCATTGGCTCAAAAGGCAATGCATAAATCAATCGACGTTCGGAAACAAGCTGGTCTCGATCTCAAAAGCCCAATTTGCATCTATGGCTTGTGCGACAAACTCAAAGTTAAAGTCCGGTTTGTTGACATTAGCATGGAAGGCATATATCTCAAAGGAGAAGAACCACTTATCTTGCTTTCAGCACTACGACCTCTTACTCGGCGTAACTTTACCTGTGGACATGAACTAGGACACCATGTTTTTGGGCACAGTTCGACAGCTGATGAGCTGATAGAGGACTCGGATAAACCCAAGGCTTTCAACCCAGAAGAATTTTTGGTTGATTGCTTTGCAGGATTCTTGCTCATGCCGACTTTGGGCGTAAGAAAAGCATTCGTTTCGCGCGGATGGGATGCTGCTTCAGCAACGCCGCTTCAGATTTTTACAATTGCCTGTAGTTTTGGTGTTGGGTACAAGACTCTAATCGATCACATGACTTATACCCTAAAGATGATTAGTCGCACCAAAGCGGCATCACTTCTCAAATCTACACCTAAATCTATCCGCAAAGAAGTTCTTGGGTATTCATCAGCAGAACCATTAATCATTGCTGATGTACACTGGTCAATGCCTACGCTTGATGCTGAAGTAGGAAGTCTGCTTTTACTACCAAGCACAGCACAAGCTACAAATGACATTATTACTATCCAAGACAATCACCCACAAGGATGTCTCTTTCGAGCTAATCGTCCCGGTATTGTTCGCGTCTTCTGCCGCGACAGCGAGTGGGCAGTTTTTGTCCGAGTTTCACGTTATCAGTTTGTTGGTCTAAGTAAATATCGACATCTTGAGGAGGTGGAAGATGAGTAGCAGTGCGCCTCTCCTCATTAATGGAACAAACATTTCTCACGCTTGGGGTCGTGCATTTTTGCACATTATCGATAATCCTGGCAAAGAAATTTCACCACTGATAGTCAGCCTAACTGATTTTAGCAACGGTATTCCAAACGAAGATCAATCTATTCGGGATGCACTCGACAAGTGCCTTCTAACTAATAGTAAGCAAAAAGTTCATACGGTTGCAAATACAATTTTTCCTAGCTCTCTTTGGCGAAATTCTAAATACGACCGGAAGAAATTCTTTAAAATTTATATTAAGAATCTGCCAAGAATTACGGCTCTTGCTAGGTCGAAAAACCGACGTGGTCTTTACTTTGAAAGGCTAATCGCTTTTGGTTCGGGACCCCATAATGGGAACCAACTCGAACACATCATTTCTGAGTACACGTCGTACTCAAGAGTTAGAAAAACAAAGTTGCAAGCTTCAATTTTCGATCCTGCGCGAGACCATGTTCGGGATGCACAAATTCCCTTCCCTTGCCTCCAACACGTCAGCTTTGTGCCGAACAATAAGGATAAAACCCTGATAATCAACGCTTTTTACGCTACTCAGCTGATATTCGAGAAAGCCTACGGCAACTACCTCGGTTTATGCAGGTTGGGTCATTTCATGGCTCACGAAATGGGGCTGACGCTTGATCGTATGAACTGCTTCGTGGGCGTAGAAAAGTTGGAGAGAATTGGGAAAAGGTCACCGACTCTAACTCCGGTTATACAAGCTGCTCGGAATGCTCTGCAACCCACAACTGACGAACAGACAACGGATGGAATATAACTCTCTTTTGTGATTTTCCCATAAATTAAAGATTTGGCGAGAATAAAACCGACGTAAAATCAAGGTTTCACACTAAATTGGCAAAAGAGAAATAGCATGGTGACAAAACGTCAGAAAAAGGTCAGTCAAAACACTGAACAAAACAAACAACTAAATCTTGAGCTTGGCGAGTATGGAGATAAACCAAGCCCAGCACCAGTGATTATTTCACATATTCTACCTGCCAAACCTACAGTTGTATTTGATACTTACTGGCAATTCGCTGCTGAACGGCAGAAGATATTTTTCCAGAAGCTAAAGAACTTACCAATGCCTTGGACTGACGATCCAATTCTTTCGACATACAAGTTTACCAACGCTTACCGAGCAAGCGATCGCACTTCTCAGTACCTGATACGCAACGTTATCTACCGGGATGATCTTCCATCTTCAACCGAAGAAGTATTCTTTAGAATTATCCTTTTTAAAATTTTCAACAAAATTGAAACGTGGCAGCTCCTAGAAAATAAGCTTGGCAACATTATTTATGCCAACTATTCCTTTGAACGTTACGATAAAGTCCTTACAAAAGCCATGCAGTCAAATAAGACCATCTATTCTGCGGCATACATCATGCCATCAGGTGGCAAAACACTCGGATACACTACAAAGCATCGCAATCACCTCAAGTTGATTGAGAAGATGATGGCTGATGAGCTGCCAAAGAAACTTACAGATGCACGGAATATGCACCAAGGTTTCGATTTGCTGCGTCAATATCCAACTATCGGCGATTTTTTAGCATACCAGTTCATTACTGATGTGAACTATAGCAATATTACTAACTTTAGCGAGATGGAGTTTGTAATGCCTGGACCTGGTGCGCTCGATGGTATCCGCAAATGTTTTCTCGATCTCGGTGGTCTCAACGAACCAGAAATTATTAAGTTCATGGCAGATAACCAAGAGTCTGAATTCGAGCGACTAGGAATCAATTTTCAGTCCCTATGGGGGCGGCGGTTACAACTGATTGACTGTCAAAATCTTTTCTGCGAGGTAGACAAGTATGCTCGAATGAAACACCCTGAAATATCTGGAATATCAGGTCGAACTCGTATAAAACAGAAGTATTCAGCTAATGGGCAACCAATAGATTACTGGTATCCACCAAAGTGGGAAATTAACCAGGCTATTGAAGGGTGTAGAAAAATTCAAGCTGCTACTAAGTCTAAATCAAAATAAATATCAAGCTAAGGAGTGGATAATGGATTTTCGTGAGTATCAACAACAAGCGCAGAAAACGGATCAAGTTACTATCAAAAGAGGAGATGGAATAATTATACCCCTGCTTGGTTTGGTAGGAGAAGCAGGTTCACTCCTCACTGAATATAAAAAATATCTCCGGGACGGAGATGGTCACAAACTTTTCAGCAAAGGTGTTGCAGAAGAATTAGGGGATTTGCTTTGGTATGTTGCTAACGTGGCAAGTAAATTTGACCTTGATTTGGAAGAAATTGCAAAAGACAACCTTAAAAAGTGCGATGACCGTTGGGGAAAGAAAAGATCAGTACAGACAGATACAGGGTACACATTTGATAGCAATTTTCCAGAACACGAACGTTTACCACGGCAGTTTGCTGTCGAGATTACTGAGGTAAAACAAGATGGCTCAGTGATAATGAAAGCATTCATCAATGGGCAACAGATTGGGAATCCCCTCACCGATAACTCCTACTCAAAGGATGGCTACCGCTTTCACGACGTTTTTCATTTTACCTATGCTGCTGTTTTAGGTTGGTCGCCAGTCACTCGCAGTAATCTAAAATGTAAGCGTAAAAGCGATCCACTTATTGATGAGGTGGAAGATGGTGGTCGTGCGATAGCTATTGAAGAAGGAATATCAGCACTTGTGTTTAGCTACGCCAAGGATCACAAATTATTAGATGGAATTTCAACAGTCGATTATCAATTGCTTAAGACAATCAAAAATATGACCTCACACTTAGAAGTTACTAGGTGTTCATTAGGTGATTGGGAAAAGGCAATTCTTATGGGTTACGAAGTATGGCGACAGGTAGATAAAAATCGGGGAGGAACGGTAGATGTTGACCTTGATGCACGCTCTATAACTTATCAAGCAAAATGACGTTCCACCACAACTTGGAAGAATTATAGAGTGCGATCGCGAAGCAGGAGTATGGCACCCAGACCCCATCACTTAACCATGACCTGTATCGCGGTTGGGTTTCAGATGATGGTGCAATGCCTTCTCGTAGAGAAGCCGCACTATGCGCGTCTACGGAGTCAAATGAAATGAATCACTAACCACTGATTGAGAGCGCGAGCGATTTTTTGCAACATAGAAGGACAGCTAATACTTCCAATAAGTTGTAACCAATAAAATCTTCTAGCCATCAACAATTAATACATCAAATTGTAACTGTTCCACCTATCATGACTATTAAAGAACAACTGCTACAAGAAATTGAAAAAGTACCGGAACCTCTCTTGCAAGAAGTGTTAGATTTTATTCAATTTTTGCAGAATAAGCACCAACAAGAGAAATTAGAAATAACCCTCTTAAGTGAATCTTCACTACAAAAAGATTGGCTGAAACCTGAAGAGGAGGCAGCATGGCAGGATTTGTAAAAGGTGATGTTGTTATTGTCCCGTTTCCTTTCTCTGACTTAACCCAAGCTAAACGTAGACCTGCTCTAGTTGTTGCTAATCTTCAAGGAAATGACCTCATTCTCTGTCAAATTACCAGTCAAGTAGTGAGTGATGAATATGCTGTTAACATTGACAATAGCGACTTTAGCACAGGTGGACTCAATCAAATTAGTAATATCCGACCCAATCGCTTGTTCACAGCCGATCAATCAATTATTCTCTACAAAGCAGGTCAACTCAAACCAGAAAAAATAGAAGGAGTCATAGTGAAAATAATTGAGATATTACAACAATAGAGGTTAAACATGACTACCAAAGAATTACTAATACAAGAAATCGAAACTTTACCACTTGCGTAATTGTCCAGGGTGAATTGACATTCATGATGGAAAAATTTCAGCAGTCCCTACTTAGGGCTTGCTGAAAAAGTCTTTGGGTGAGGGTAGGCAACAGGCAACAGGCAACAGGCAACAGTTTCAGCCCTGATTTTTTCTATTCTTTTTACCAAAAAAAATGATCAATGCAAGGTTTTTAAATCTCAAACCCCTATTTCCTTGCACTTATGACCCAATAAAATAGCCTCAAAGCATTGACACATCAATATTTTTCAGTTATTCAGCAAACCCTACTTATTACTTATTACTTATTACTTATAATCAAAATCGCCTCTGGTATTCCAACACAGCACGATTATCATCAAAAAAATTAGTAGAACCACGGAGGCGAAATTCGTCATTAATGCGATAATTTACACCCCATTGCATGGGATCGTCGGTGGTCAAAATTTTAATACTAGAAGCGGAAATCCTAGAAGTAATATCAATACCAGCTTCTGCGGCTAATTCCAAGCTGGAACTACTTCTTCTACCTGCACGAGGATTTTCTGTAATCACCGTGGGGAATATACGTAATTCGCTTAAACCAAAGGCGCTACCAATTTGATTGAAGGATCGTTGGAAATTATTAAATACGGCCGAACCCGCAATATTAATCAGCTCTAAAGTGCTGTCATTGGTTTCCTGATTTTGACTGATTCCACTCCCTAACAAGGCAACAATTTCTGTTTGGGTGCGTGCTGGTGTACTTTTGAGAACTAAATTCTCATTGAGATTATCAGATGGTCCTTGGACGCTGGCTTCTACACGGACTGTTTCTAAGGCTGCTAAACCAGTGGCGTTATTAAAGCCCGTATTTTGAATCACATCTAAAACTTTGGCAAATAGGCGAATATCTAAATATGGATTTAAGGCTTTTTCTTTGGTAAAGATGGCTTTATGTTCATAGCCACGAGCTAGGTTTAATTGAGTTGTAAATAAATTAACGCTACCTTTTTTTAACCGAATAGTTCCATCTGGTAATGGATTACCCAATGAACCATTGACATTGAGGCTACCTGTAGCCAGGAAGTTGAACAGTGCTGGACGGGTAATTTCGATATTTTTGCCTAAATCTAACTGCAAATTCTCAAATGTGACATTGGCGTTGTCTGTTTCTGGATTATTCCCCTTAGATGCTTTAATTCGTGCTATCTGTTTTGCCTGTTGCCGATTTTTCTGACTGGTTTCGGTTGTTTCTGACAATACTACCCGACCATTAGTTAAATTCACTTTACCACTCAAGGTTGGCTTGAGGACAGCTCCAGTAATTTGTAATTTACCACTAGCGTTTCCTTGATAAAGCCCTTTGAGATTCAATACTAGTTGCTCTAGGCTGACGGTGAGGGGATTCTCTATTTGTGTGGGTAAGTTTTTGGTGATGGGAATTTGTCCTTTAACTTCCACTTTACCCCGGCTATAGTTCCCTTGAAGATTTTCCACTAGGATACGGTCAAAATCAAAGTTGACTTTTCCATCAACTTGTGTTAGGCTTCCTGGCAATGTCCGGGCGGAAAAGGTGGCGGCGTTAAGTGTAGCTGTGCCATTCAATAGGGGGGCTGCCCATGTGCCACCGACTTGAATATCTACTTTTCCTTGACCATTTTCAAAGGCTACTTGGTCCGTAAACAGGTTTAATAGGGCTAATCCCTCGTTTCTTACTTGTATATCTAAATTGATTTCATTATTATCTGGGATAACGGCAGTAAAAGGTAAGGCGTAGGGAACACTACCAACAATATTTACTGGTTCTGTTTGACTAACTTTGATGGTACTACCAAAACGCAAACGCCCATCTGTATAACTAAAACTGGCATCAGCTAAGTTCACTGGCTTTTGATTGATGGCTCCATTGTTGACAGATACTGTTCCTCTGGCTTGGGGATTGGTAATGCTACCTGATAAGGCGGCTGTGGCAGTCAAATTTCCGGCTATGGTGAATGGTATTTTTTGATACTGATTAAGTGCGGCGAGGGGAAAGTTTTCTATCTTTAATGTACCGTTTTGTTCTTTACCGCCAATGTTTCCAGAAAAGTTAATAGAATTATTTTCTGACTCTATAAGTAATGGTAATAGTCTCAAATCTCCATTTCTGAAACTACCATTGGCAACTACTTTATCAGCATTATAAGTAAAACCAAAATTTTTGTTACCCCAAACGAAGTTTTGACCATTGAGTTGAAAATCTACTGCTATACCTTTGGTTGTATCTACTCCAACTTCACCGTTAAAGGTTCCGGTTAAATCAGCTAACTGAGGTATAAATTGGGATTCTTGACGTTCTTTTCGCTGTTTTTCTAAGAGGGCTACAATCTCGTAAAAGCGTTGAATTTGTACTAGTAAAGGTAATTTGGGCTTGCCCACTGGTTGGGTTTTTAAGTCATCTGCTTTACCATATATGGGTGTTGCCATGCCCCTCTGTAAGTCTTGGATGTCAAAGAGCTGGAGGGCGGCAAGGACATCTTGAATTTGCCCGCCGTTGATGTTTAGTTTTCCTTGAACTTGGGGGATGCCTGGTGTTTGAGTGATATTACCTGCAAAAGCGTATCTACTTTTACCTTTGATAAATTCACTACTGGTGAGGGTGGTTTTACCGTTGGTGTAATTGAACTGAGCTTGTAAGCGATCGCCTTCAATTGTACCAAGTTTTGGGTTAGCGATCGCTAGTTCTCCTTCAGTTGCCCATGTCTGTTGGTTGACGAGGAAATCTCCGTTTAATTTACCCGTGACTACGCCTTTACCTAAGGGGGTTTGAGGTGGTAATTCTAGGTTGAGTTTTTCCAGTGGTAGGTTTTGGACTTTGACGGCTAAATTGTTACCTCTGGTGTTTCCGGAAGCTATGGTTTGATTCCATTTAATATCAAAGGTTTGGGGATTGCCGTTGGGGTCTAGGTTCAGGGCAATTTTATTTTCGGGGCTAGCAACGTCTAAATTTAAACCACCACCGGGTTGGGACTGGAGATTCCCGGTTAATTTGGATTTAAATTCAAACTGATTCACCTTTAAATTATTTAGTGCTAATTGCCCTTGGATATTGGGTGTAGTGGGTTTACCTGTAATTGTGCCTGTAAAGTCTGTGTTTCCGGCTAAAGTCATGGCTTGGGGAAGATTTAACAGGAGTTGTTGGAGGTTGTAATTTTTCAGGCTGACATTCAGATTTAAATCAGTAATTTCCGGTGCTTCCACAT
The DNA here is from genome assembly GCA_030065055.1 of Calothrix sp. MO_192.B10. Classification (GTDB taxonomy): domain Bacteria; phylum Cyanobacteriota; class Cyanobacteriia; order Cyanobacteriales; family Nostocaceae; genus Calothrix_A. The sequence continues at coordinate 14,220 of JASJDS010000021.1, read as the reverse complement.
CCTTAACCTTGGCGAGCACATAACCGTTAGCTTGCAAACCAGGGGCTGTTGCCCGTTCCACAATCAATCTGTCTCCCGTCCAACCCACCACCGCAGACAAGGGCTGTTTGACAACGGCAATGCCCTGGGATAACCTCGCTTTACCCACAGCCCGCATATTCGCCAAACTAAAGTTCTCCACCGTGCCGGCGGCTTGGAACTGACTATCCAACTTACCCCGCAGTTGCTCGTTAAATTTTGCGGCATTCAGCCCCTTGGCTGTAACATTGGCTTGGTAACGACCCTTGTTTAATTGAATATTATTAGCTGTAGCTGTGCCCCCAGCCACATTTAACTTTGCCTGCCCAGTGGCTTGAATATCCGCCAGTTGAAAAGAATCCACGGAACCAGCCACATTAAACTTACCTACAACCCTTTCCTGGAATAACTCTGGTACTTCTGCCAATTGTTGCAGTGGCACTCGATTTACTTGCAGTTGTGCTGTGTATAAGCCTGATGCTAGTTGAATATTGTTAACTGCAACGGTACCACCACCAATAGTTAATCTGGCATTACCTACCCCTTGTAACGTCTTGGGGCTGAGATTCTCCGTGCTACCGGCAATTTGAAACTTACCTGTTAAGGGATTTGCTAAGGCGGGATGGGAGTCTTTCAAAATTCGTCCCAGTCTTACCCCATTAGCCACTAACTGAGCCGCAAAGCTTTTATCTCCCAGGCGAATGTTAGATACACCTACCTTACCACCACCGATGTTGACTTCTCCTTGCTGGGTATTAATGTTGTTAATTTTGAATGGTGCGGAACTACCTGAGATAATTAAACCACCATTAAAACTTGCTCCCCCTAAAGAGACATTTTGTAATTGTTCCTTATCTACAAACGGCTCCAACTGCACTCCAGTAGCTCGTGCCACCGTACTCCAACTTTGATTATCCCAAGTACCAGCAGCCACCACCTTACCACCAGCCACCGCCAACTCTACATTGCGGAAAGCAACGGTTTTATCTGAGTAAACAATGGTTTCTCCCCTGGCAGCATAGGTTGCTTGGGGTGCTTGCCATCTCACAAAGGTTTGGACGTTGGTGGGAGTGCCTGTTAATACTGCGGTTGCGGCAACCTTACCAATTTGTAATGGTGGTTGAGCATTATAAGTTTGAGCTAAACCATCTCCTGGCAAATTCTTCCCTAGCAAACGGAAATTGAGGCTGGGGGTTTTACCTAATTGCAGGATACCGCCACCAGTCACCTCACCCCCTAACCTTGCCTTCCCTTGAATATCTCGAACAGAAATTAACCCAGTGCTGGTAAAAAAATCAAACTTACCCCGTATCCCTTGAAAATCAACCTTATCCACGCGAGCAGGCTTAATAGTAGCAACTGTACCAGAAATAATTGGTTGTGCGATCGCACCCCCAACCCGCACATCTGCTTTGACTTTCCCTGTCACCGGGATGGGGGATTTGACTTGTAGGGTTGCTAAAGCCTGGGGTAGGTTGACACTCTTGACTTTCCCAACTAACTGATAACCAGTTTGTGTATCGATAATCCCCTTGGCTACTAAGGGAATTTTGCCATAGTTGGTGGCAACATTTTCTAGTTTTATCTCCCTCCCTTGGAAACTGACATTGCCCCTAGCTTGATTAAAACTCTGGGGTGCTTGGGGGACTTGCAGTGTTACCCCTCCCACCGCCACCTTGCCAAATAATAGGGGTTCTTGCTGGGGTATCAACTGGACTTTTACATTCCCCTTGGCTCTCCCAGCCTTCAGTTCTACGGGTAATTTAATCAGTTTCGACACTTCCCGAACCAATAAATTCTCTGCCTGCACCTGCAAACTCGCAGCTAAGGTTTGGGGACGCACTTCTCCCCAAAGATTAATATTTCCCCCACTACCAGATTCTCCTTCCACCTGAAACATTATCAGTTGGTTGTTTTCCCGCAGTTGAGCAGAACCGTTGAGTTGGGAAAATGCTACTGGGGTATGAGGGGGAGTATTTTTTTGGGGTTTACTAACCTGATGGGGTAATAAAACCAGTTTGCCGTTGCGAATCCGCAGTTTGTCTAAATCAGTTTTAATGAGTCCACCTGCACCAGGGGGAGCCAAGGTAGTAGTAATCCAGTTTCCTTCCGTATCTTGCTGAATGTAAACATCTGGATTCACCAAAGTTACATCCAACTTTAATTGACGTTGAAATAATAATTGCCAGAAGTCGAAACCCACCTCTACCCCATCCATCGACACCTTATCGGCATCAGTGGATGTAGCAGGAATAGCCGATGCCCCAAATTTCACCCCTGAAAGGGAAAAATCTTGCAGCTTCCCTAGTTTCACCGGACGGTTGAGGGTAGTGGTAAGACTCTCTTGGGCTAGAGGAGCTAAATCTTTTTGAATAAATGTCCGTAACCGCCAAGTACCAACCCCGATGCCAATGGGCAGCATCACTCCCAAGGCAATACCACCGCGTTTCATCACCTTTAACCACAATGGCGCTCGCTGATTGTTTGCAGACTGAGTATCCTGAGGGGAAAATTTATTCATTGGACTTTTACAGTTGACTGATTGGTGTGGGATTCCAGACTCACAAAGTAGTTAGCACAATATTAATTATCTAAGTATCCTGGGAGATATAAACCAATTTGTAATTTTAAGATTTGTGATTTGATCTGTCTTGTGAGATATTATTTACTTTGGCGGTGAAAGGATAAGAAAACTCCCATTAACACTCATAGTTTGTTTATATATCAATCAAAAAAGCTGTAAGAGAGAAATTATTCAGTTTGCCTTAGCTGTTGATCCGGATTAAAACCCAAAATTGACCCCACTCTATTTTTCTCTAGCGATCGCTTAAAATATAATGGAATTGTTAAGAAATATATGTGTCATGGAGTCGCAACATAATGGCGCGATCCGTATGACAATATATAAATTCATTAGAGAAATTGCAAATTGTTCTCCCTCGAAATTTAGTACAACAATATTAAGTCGAGTGATAATTTTTTCTGCCATTGACCAATGAATTAGCCCTCAAACTTTTAACTAACGTGGGGGCTGGAGAGCAGTAAGTCCCCCGCCATAATCTTTGATTTGGTGTGGGAGGATGTCACAATTAAGAAATTGAGTAGAGTGCTAAGGACGGATAATTACCCCCATGCGTGTTTTTGTGTTATTGTTTAATGCTGGTACGGACAATGAAGGGATTCACACAATTCGGGAGGGCGATCGCAATAAAATTCTCATGTTTGAATCTGAAGATGATGCCACTCGCTTTGCCCTACAACTGGAGGCTCAAGACTTCCCCACAGCTTCCGTAGAAGAGATTGATGCTGAAGAGATTAAGGCATTTTGTGAAAGTGCTGGTTATGAATTTGAGTTAATCCCCGCCAATGAATCTTTAGTCCTACCTCCAGAACTCAATGTAGAAGAAACTGATTGGCAAGAGGAAGGGAAGGAACAGAAAAATCAAACTGAAGCATTCAGTGATAATACTGAAGATTCAGAGGAACGGGAAATGTCTGATGCTGAATTAGACAGCATTCGCCGCAAACTAGAAGGATTATTGTAATTAATAATTGGTGCAATAGCCCATAGAACCGTAAGAGGTCGGTAAGCGGTGAAGACAATTCCACAGATTGCAGCATCAATCTGGACATATTCGTCCTAGATATGGTGGAACAATTAGCGTGGGTTTTAAACGCGGCTCAATTGTCAAACACCCAAAATATGGTTTTTGTGATGTGGGTGGATGGCAAGAATTGCCGACTAAAAAAGACCCGAACAGAAAAACAATCAGCTTGCACAATAAGCGCGAATGGTAAACGATTAACTCAAAATGCAAATCCTGTTGATTGTAAATTCAAATCTTACGGCTCGTGGAGAATTTCCACGGCGGATAAATCCGCTTGAGTCGTGTTTCCTCGGCGACCTGAAGGTACGCGATTTCCACACTCCCAGGAGGTTTTAGATGACAAATTTGCAGGAACGTGGGCATCTTTTAACCGAGCAAGTTAACCCCAATAGCCTTAATCTGGATCGACTTGCCTCTCTGGAATTGGTAGAACTATTTAATAGTGAAGATCAAAAGGCTGTAGCGGCAGTTGCTGGAGCTAAAAATGAGTTGGCACAAGCAATAGACATGACAGCCGCTCGCCTGCGTCAAGGTGGACGTTTATTTTATATTGGTGCAGGGACTTCTGGGAGATTAGGTGTATTAGATGCTGCCGAGTGTCCGCCGACTTTTTGTACCCCTCCAGAGTTAGTACAGGGGATTATTGCCGGGGGTGCGGGGGCACTAGTACGTAGCTCAGAGGATTTGGAAGACCGCGCCCAAGATGGAGCCGGAGCGATCGCCCAACGTCAGATTACGCAGTTAGATGTGGTAGTAGGGATTACCGCCGGAGGAACTACCCCCTTTGTCCACGGTGCTTTACGAGCCGCCCGTCAAAGGGGGGCAGCAACTATTTTTATAGCTTGCGTACCTCGTTCCCAAGTACCTTTTGAAGCCGATGTAGATATTCGCCTCTTAACTGGACCAGAAATATTAGCTGGTTCTACCCGACTCAAGGCTGGTACTGCCACCAAGCTAGCTTTAAATATCCTCTCTACCTGTGTCATGGTCGGTCTGGGCAAAGTTTATGGCAATCGCATGGTAGATGTGGCAGTGACAAACCATAAACTCCGCGATCGCGCTTTGGGTATTCTACAAGATTTGACTGGCTTAAGTCGAGATGCTGCGGGCTTTTTACTGGAACGTAGTGGGAAATGGGTCAAGTTAGCTCTGTTAATGCATTGGACTGATTTACCAAAGTCCGAAGGCTCTAAACTACTCGCAGAACACCAAGGTAATTTAAGAGCAGCTGTTGATAGTTATCAGGGGAAGAGTGAAGGAGTGAAGGAGTGATGGAGTTCGGAGTGTGGGGAGTGAGGGAGTGAGGGAGTGAAGGAGTGAGGGAGTGAGGGAGTGAGGGAGTGATGAATTAAAGACTGTCAACCATCAACTAACAACCATCAACTAACAACTAACAACCATCAACTAACAACTAACAACTAACAACCATCAACTAACAACTAACAACTGTCATCCCAAAATAAGGGTCGTGCTTGTTGGGTAGAAGACAATTTTTCTTCTAAACCTTGCCAATTTTCCCGTTCAATGATACCAATAACTTCATCGATTTGTTGACGGTACTGTTGTAGGGATGTCAGTAATGCTTGGCGATTATACTGCGCCATCATCACTCCTAATTCTGGGTTACCACCACCCACACGACTAGTATCTCGGAAGCCAGAGCTAGCTAGATTTTGAGCCATTTCTAATACTTGGCGATCGCTTTCTCCCATACAAGCTGCAATCAAGGAAGCACTAACCATGACGGGTAAATGGGAAATCCAACTAACGGCTAAATCGTGAACCTCTGGAGAACAATGATATATTTTTGAACCCAACTCACCCACCAATCCTTGCATCACTTCCATAACAGACTTTGGTGTGGTGGCTGTGGGTGTCAGTACATAGGGTCTGTCCACAAATAAATTCCTTTGGGCTGCTTCTATGCCACTATTAGCCGTTCCTGCCATAGGATGTCCACCGATGAAGTTCTGCCAACGGGGAGCCATAGCTTGGACTATGGGTGTTTTTACGGAACCCACATCAGTAATAATACAACTCTTAGGTAAGTAATTAATTAACTCTGCAAATTTGGGAATAATGAGGGCTATGGGTGTGCAAATAAATACCACATCCGCCGTTGCTAGTAGGTTTATGTCCGTTGCAGCTTCATCCACACAGCCAACAGCGATCGCTTGTTCGCAAGTAGATGGACGACGGCTAACCCCTAGAACATAATGTCTGTGCGATCGTAAATCAAACCCTAAAGAACCGCCTATGAGTCCCAATCCGAAAATGCCAATATTCATAAAACTATTAATTCCCGTCCTCGATCTAGTAAACCTCATCTATGTTGAAATCTGGAGTTTTTAATTATTCTGATGTGTCATTGCGACGTAAGGAAGCAATCCCAAAGTCCTGTTATGAAACTACGGTTCTCAAGGTAGGCGAGGTTTAATTTCTGCATAATTTACCAAATAGTAATCGGTATCAAGCCCCCAAATTATATTTGTGGAGGTGGAAAAATTTTTTCCGTTTCTCACTGATAACTGATAATTGAAATGACTATAACTTGAATGAGTGTTTGTAGGGTGCGTATAGCCCTCCAGGCATGGCTACGCTAAAGCGTAAGCGCGTAACGCACCATTCATCTCGACTTTGGTGCGTTGCGCTGCGCGACAACACAACGCCAGTCGCCTTATGTCGGGAAACCCGCCAACAGCGCTGGCTCCCCTACGTATTTTTTCTAACGTAACAGATGGAATACCCAAACATTTACCCAGTGACTATAACTTGAATGAGTGTAGAAGAATTACTGAAACAATACGAAATCGGGGTTAGAGACTTCAGCAGTATTGACCTGACTGAGGTTAATCTCAGTGGTTTCAAACTCAGTCAAATCAATTTGGCTAATAGTAATTTGAGTGTTGTCAACTTAACCGGAACGGATCTCCACCAAGCCGATTTAAGTTATGCCAAGTTAAACGTAGCCAGACTACACGGTGCCAATCTCTATCAAGCCATTTTGAATCAAACTATTCTTAATGTTGCTAACTTAATTCGTGCCAATCTCAGTCACGCTCAATTAACACAAGCTTCTCTAATCCGTGCAGAATTAATTCGCGCCGATCTCAGTTACGCCAATTTAACTGATGCCAACCTCAGTAGTGCTGATTTACGAGAATCTACCCTCCGCCAAGCTAAACTGATTGGCGCCAACTTAAGTCAAGCTTTCTTGGAAAATGCTGTTCTCCAGGGAGCCAACTTAGCGAGAGCCAATCTTCATGGTGCGGACTTAAAAAAAGCCAATCTCAGTGCTACCAATCTCCAAGGGGCTGAACTACGACAAGCAAATCTGACGGGTGCTGACTTGAGTGGAGCTAATTTAATTGGTGCAAATCTCCGTTGGGCTAATTTAAGTGGGACAAATCTCAGTTGGGCGGATCTGAGTGAAGCTAAGTTGAGTGGAGCTAATTTAGCCGATGCAGATTTGAGTCATGCTAATCTAGGTAATGCTAGTCTGGTTCATACCGATTTAAGCCAAGCGATATTGATTAATGCTGAATGGGTAGGTGCAGATTTAACCGGAGCAACCCTGACAGGGGCAAAACTACATGGTGCTTCCAGGTTTGGCTTAAAAACCGAAGGTATTATGTGTGAATGGCTCGATCTTAGTCCCAAAGGCGATCGCTCAATCATTCACAATTTTTACTTAGAAGACTTACACGAGTTTTTCAACCAGACTCCGCCCACCATCAAAATTATCGTCGATCTACCCCTAGACACAGAAGCCAATTTTGCCCTAGCTGGCACTTATTTTCAAATTTCCCAACAATACCAAAAAATCCAACAACCCCCCTCCATGGAAATTGGATTGCGGCGCACAGTATTTACCTTTCAGGTGGATAGCGATCGCGATTTATTCCTGACTGCTTATATCGCTATCCTGCCCTTTTTAAATGCTACCCCTACCCAGCAGAATATTTGTTCTATATTGAAAATGATATCTGGCAAGGAAACTTACCATCTGGGTGTTAAATATGCGGATATGTTCAAAGAATTAAATACCATGATGGATGTAGCTGTTGAAGGGGCGATCGCCATCAAAAAAAGCAAAAAAATCCTGAGAATAGCAGAAAAAATCAAATTCTTCCAAGCTCCTACCCAGACAATTTTAACTAATTCCAGTAACAAAAAATTGATTGTGTATAGTCACCCCAATTTTGGCAAGCATTTTATTCACAGTGAGGGAGTGAATTTTACTGCTGAGAATAATTCGACCAATGAAGTAGATAATATAATTACCCCTACCTTTAATACAGTACTTGATTTTATTAAAGGTTTTCATTATACATAGCCATAAAGACGTGGTTTAAATTAATAGTTAGATTAATATAGGAATCCGGTTTGATCGAAGTCAGAAGTTTGAAGTCAGGAAGTTTGAGCATCCTGTTGTTCAAACTTCTGATAACTATAGGGGTCAAAAACCCCATCCCCTATGGGTTGTCCGTTTTGAGTTGGGGTCAGGGTCCCCATCTCAAAACCCCCCTCATACTAAGTTGCATTCAAAGATAGTACCCAGTCATTGCGACGCTCCGTAGACGCGTTAGCGGCTTCTCGCAGAGTAGCAATCTCATTGACTCGAACTACTATGATAGAACGCAACTTGGTATCAGACCTTCTTCCTTCTTCCTTCTTCAATTGTGCCGACTGACTTAGTTTAGATAATTACTAGGAGTGAAATATGCGAAATGCATTTAATAAAATGATGGGTAGGACTCGCTATGTAGTCTGTCGATTATTTGTACATTTAAGCGGTTCAGAAGTTGCCCCCATTTTGGGAGTATTAAATGATGCAGCCCGCGAAGCGATGGATGCTGATGGCGATTTAGAAATTTTGGGAGAAGGACTAGTAGAAATTTGTCAAACCCTCCTGCAATATGATGAAAACTGGTTAGCTGCTGCCAATGAAGGTGATGTCTTTTGGGACGAAGGCGAAGCAGGAGACTATGTAAATGAACTGTTTACAGATTCTGCCCAACGTTATCTTAGCGAACCTGATTATATTGAAGCAGATGAGGACGATACTTTATCCCTACCAGCAACCCGTAATGTGGTGGTGATGATTACAGTAGCTTATGAAGGGGAAGTAGAAGATTTAGAAACCAACCTGGCTGATATGTCAGCACTCAAGACTGGATTGAAAGCCCTAATTAATTTGCATTACAGTCATCAATTACAGGCAATCCAAGTACACTTCTCTCCAGCTCGCTTTGGAGATGAACTCACCAACGACCAATTAATCCAGTATTACCCAGAGCTAATCCCCTTGTGATGGAGTTAGGGTTGACAGTTGATGGTTGTTAGTTGTTAGTTGTTAGTTGTTAGTTGACAGTTTAATTCTTTCACTCCTTCCCTCCTTCACTCCGTCACTCCTTCCCTCCCTCACTCCTTCCCTCGTTGGGGTATCCCTACTTGACCATCACCCCAGAGAAATTGTTAAGCTCAATAAAGGGATCATAATGAAATGCTGATGACAATTTTACGTAAATTTACAGTTCTTTTTTTAACATTAAGTTTGTGTGTTACGACTGTAGCTTGTGGTAGTAATGTCAATCAAACCACTAGCCAAACTAGTAGAAATAACCAAACCACAAAAGTTTCTAGAATTAGTGACGGTCAATATCCAGTCCAACAAGCTAGTTACAATGATGGTGATGGCACATATACCCTGTTCTTACTCAACAGCCCCACACCAACTTATACAACTGAAAAGTTGCAGATGGCGCGGTTGACGGACGAACAAATTAAACAAGGTGACAAAACTTACCTGAAGGTAGAGAATGGACAACCAGCCCTCTACCTCACAGAAGACTTCAAAATAGAGTACGTCCACAACGTCACCGAAACCAAAACAAATCCCCAAACAGGACAACAAGAAACAGTAATTGTGCGACGGGAAAGTAACTTCTGGGCACCTTTTGCTGGAGCATTAGCAGGGCAAGTTGTGGGTAATCTATTATTTAGACCCCAGTATTATGTACCACCTGCCTATCAACCAGGTAGCGTTCTCACTGGTTATGGTGGTTATGGTAGAAGTTATGATGTAGCAGTGGATCGTTATCGCCAACGCTATAATGAGCCACCAGCATCTGTCAGAAACCGTACCGCTTTCCGCAGAACTGGATCGATTCGTAGGTCTTCTCCTAATACTTCGCGTACCAGACAAAAAGCAGGTACCCGTAGTACTGGTTCTGGTTTTGGTAGTAGTAAGTTAAGAAGTTCTGGTAAATCCCGTTCAGTTAGACGTAGGTCTAATACTGGCTTCGGTAGCAGTCGTCGCTCCATTCGCCGTCCAACTGGTTTTGGTGGTAGAAGACGGTAATGAGAAGGAGTGAAGGAGTGTAGACACGAAGTGGCTTCTCGTAGACACGCAGTGGCTTCTCGAAGAGTAGAGTAGGAGTGAAGGAGTGAGGGGTTGCTGACGGCAACTCCTTTCTCCTTGAGTGACATCAAAAGGTTAAGGACGAGGTCTTATCCCACATTCCGCACCCAATACTGTCACAATCGGTAATTACTGAGAATAAGTTGTCAGCAAAGAATAAATTTAGACATATGTAGTCAAAAAATAAGTTTTAGAAAGCATCAACGTTTTGCTGTAAGGTCAAAAGCTATTCTCAATAAAGAGCAATAAGGATTAGAACTGGATTCAATGCCGTCTGATAGGTAAATATCTATGTTCGCTAGAACACCGATTCACTAATGCCAAAAACTGTTTTTTCCCATCAACAGCTAACGAGAATCCGCTATTTGAGAGATGGTGAAATCCATGAATTGGATTTAATTGGATTGAATTATGAATACTGAATCGGTGTTCTAGTTCTGGTGTGGCAACGCATATTTAAATGCTGGAAAAAGTCCTCTAGTGCAAATCCCTAATTGGGGTAGTTGAGTAAGAAACCTGTTGCTCTTGTTTCTTACTCAAAAAAATATAACCTTTACCCCACAAGGTTTTCTCAAGGGTCAACTGGGCAGTGAATCATGCTCAGGGGAAGCTCAATATCCCTCCATTTGGGCACAGATTCATACCGCCAGGTAGCGTTGTAATATCTGAGGATGACTTTGTAACTGTTCCATCGCCCCAGACCACTTAACTGTGCCAGTATCCAGTATATAAACTCGGTTTGCTAACTCCAAAGCAAAAGCGATATTTTGACCAGTAATCAATAGGGTCTGCTTGCGGTTAACTAAACGTTCAATTATTTCTGCTATCCGTCGCACCAGTAATGGTGCGAGTCCTTCCGTTGGTTCATCCATCAGCAGCAATTGGGGATTTCCCATCAAAGTCCGGGCAATGGTGAGCATTTGTTGCTCTCCACCAGAAAGGTAACCTGCTGGCTGAGAACGCAGATTTGTCAACTCTGGAAAATCAGTATATGCATCATCCAATGTATAGTCATTGGAGTTATATTTAATCCCGACTTCCAGGTTTTCTTGCACCGTCAAATCAGGAAATAAACGCCGGGTTTCAGGTACTAGACCAATACCCCTATGGGCAATTTCCCAACAGGGAAAACCGACAATTTCCTTGCCATTGAAAAGAATACTGCCCTGTTTGGGGGGTTGGATGCCCATAATACTCAGGAGTGTGCTTGTTTTACCAACACCATGCCTTCCCACCAATACCACTACCTCCCCAGGATATACTTCTAGGCTGACTCCTTGGAGAATGTGGCGTTCGCCGTAATAGGTATGGATGGTATCAACTTTTAATATGGGGTAGTTCAAGGTTGTTTACAGTGAGTTGTAACTAATCATCCGTTCCCAAGTAAGCGCGACGGACACTGATATTATTACTGATTTCTTCATGGCTACCTGTAGATAAAATTACACCTTGGTGCATAACGATTATCTTTTTTGCCAGTTCAAAGACTACTTCCATATCATGTTCAGTAATCAGGAATGTACATCCAGTTTGCCGTTGTACATGGCGTATCAGTTCTACCATGTGCCTTGTTTCTTCTCTACTCATCCCCGCAGTTGGTTCATCTAATAGTATCAAATGGGGTTCCAAAGCCAGGACAATTGCCATTTCCACCAGTGCTTGGTCACCATGACTGAGGGTAGAAACTATATTTGTAGCTAGATGTTCAATACCAACTAACGCCAGGATTTCATGGACTGCTCGTTGCAGGGGACTGGAAGCGGAATCATCTCCCGGAGAATCCCATTCTACACCCTGCCATAAATCAAACTGTCGCCCCATACGACTGATAACGGCGGTACGTATATTCTGTAATACAGTTAGGGATGGGAAAACACTAGTAATTTGGAAACTGCGACCGATACCAGCTTTGACAATTTTATCGGGGAGTAAACCTGCTATTTCCTTGCCCTTGAGCTTGATGCTACCGGAAGTAGGGGAAAGTTGTCCGCTAATCAGGTTATAAAGGGTGGTTTTACCAGCACCATTGGGACCGATAACAGCAGTGATAGTACCAGTTGCTAATGTAAAACTAATCTCATTAACCGCACGAATACCGTTAAAGTCTTTTACCAGTTTAGTAACTTGGAGTATTGTATCTGGTGGCATGGCGATCGCTTTATTCCCTATTCCCTGCTAATTTGTCAATATATGCCATCAAACCCCCCCGAAAACCCAAAATCAACGGAATTAACAACAAACCCAGGAAAAAGTTCCACAAATCCAATTGACGTTCACCCAGACTAGCATCAAACACCGGTAAACTCGCCAACCATTGCCAGAAATACCGCTGATTGGACTGAATCACCTGTTCTAAAAACAAAAATACCCCCGCACCCACCAAAGGGCCGAAAAAGCTGCGAGAACCTCCTAAAATAGTCATTAACACTGGCATAGCGCTAAATGTCCAATGGGCGATTTCCGGATTTGCTACCCGTTGAAATGGTGCCCATAGTGACCCTGCTAACCCCGCAAATCCACCGGCAATTATAAAAGCCATCCAACGCAGACGACGAATGTCCACCCCCAGAAATATTAAGCGTTGGGCATTTTCTCGACTGGCTTGCAGCAATTCCCCAAAGGGACTGTGGGTAATTCTCCACAAACAGTATGTAACAAATATAAATGCAACCAAAGACAGATAATAGTAATTAGTAAAACCCTGAATTTTCACAGTTAAACCAGGGATACCCAAATCCGCCGCTATCACCCCTGCAATGCCATCACTACCCCCCGTCACTTCCCGCCATTGAAAAACAATGGTAAATACCATCATCCCAAATGCCAGGGTAAGCATGGCAAAGTAAATTTTATCCACCCGGACGCTAAAATAACCCAATACTGCTGCAACCACCACCGATGCTATTACCCCTGCCAATATCGCCAAAATAAAGGGTATAGAAGCTTTAATTAAATAGGCGCTGACATAGGCACCAGTGGCAAAATAGGCAGCATGACCAAAACTGAGTAAACCTGTATAGCCGAATAGGAGATTAAAGCTGAGGGTAAATAACCCCATTAACAACATTTCTGTCAGTAAGACAAGATTAAATGGCGACAGTAAGGTAGGTAATAACAACATGATTACCACAACTGCCATCAACACTATTAACCCGATGCGATTCTTCATCGCCGTACCTTTCCAAATAAACCCTGGGGTCGAAACAACAAAACCAACGCCATTAAAATAAAAGGAAATGCTACTTGGGCGCGGGGTGCAATCAAAATTCCAAAGGAATTTAACTGTCCGATAATTAACGCCCCCACCAAGGAACCGGGTAAACTTCCCAAACCCCCAATCACCGCCACAATAAAGCTTTCGATAATCACATTGTCTCCCATGGCAGGGCTAATGGTACGTAGAGGTGCAGCCAAAACACCCACCACACCTCCCAACCATGCTCCTAACATAAACACCCCAGTAAATAGACGGGGTACATTAATACCCAACGCCCCAGCCATGATTCTATCCGCCGCCGCCGCCCGCATCACCTTACCGAAGCGAGTAAACTTTAATAACAGCCATAACCCCATACCTACCAAAGGACCTAAGATAATAATCAAGAGATTGTAAGTTGGGTAAGTCTGACCAAATATCTGCACTGTACCTGAAAAGAAATGGGGACTGGGAGTAGTTAAAGGCGCACTTCCCCATAACAGACGCACTGCATCGTTAATTAACAGCACAAAGGCAAAAGTCAGCAGTAGTTGTAGACTAACATCCTGTCCATAAAGGCGACGCAAACAACAGATTTCCATTGCACCACCAACCAGCGCCACAATTACCGGTGCAAAAACCAGTCCTAACCAGAAATTTAGCTGTCCTTGCCCCACAATCCAAAATGTCAGGTAAGCACCCAACATATACAAACTACCGTGGGCAAAATTTAGCACTCCCATCACCCCAAAAATCAAGGTTAAGCCAGCAGCAATCAGGAATAGTAACATGCCGTTGGCTAAACCGTTGAGGAAGAAAATTGTGAGGGTGGAAATTGACATTGAATTGACACTCTCCGGGCTAAAGCCACGGAGATTCTTAAGGCATCACTGCCTTAATATCCTGATATCTCAGGTTCCCAGGCTCAACACGTTTGCCACAAGGGCGTGCTGATATCTCCTCGGTGGTTCTTT
>JASJDS010000327.1 GCA_030065055.1 Calothrix sp. MO_192.B10 | reverse complement strand
AGGCAAAAGTAAAGAAAAAGAAAAATGGTCACCAAGCCCCTAAATTTATTTATGGAACGAAGTAAAAACATTTGTTTCGATACAGGTAGTGCAAGAAACAATACGTCCGTAATCTTATCCCCTCAATTTATTTATTTATTTATGGGGATTATCTTTTTACTTTTTACTTTTATCTTTTTACTTTTTAAATTAATTTATAGAGAAACATCAGTTGCAAAAAATATTGTTTGAGGATGCATTATCACTAAAATAGAACCATATCAAAATAGTTTTTAATTGAAAATATTGCAATGAATCCACATAATTCAAAATCATTAATAATGAATATAATATGATGCTGCTCAATGCTAAAAAAATAAATTTATCTCAATTATTAAGCATACTAATTTTACTGGTATTACTGTTGCTTTACGCACCAATATTAATTCATTGGTGGGATGGTTGGCTGAATAAAAGTATTAGTACTGAACATGAATATTTTAGCCACGGGATAATTGGGTTCCCATTTGCAGCTTATTTAGCTTGGATGAACCGCAAACAATGGGCAAGATTACCCAATCAAACTCACCCTTTAGGTGCTATTTTTCTAGTATTAGGAGGATTTTTTTATATCAGTGGATTGACCGAGTGGGTAAATATTTCCTTGCCTATAATTCTCTTAGGAATTTGTCTCTGGGTTAAGGGATTTTCTGGTCTGAGATTGCAGATGTTTCCTTGGATTCTAGTGTTTCTTGCCACTCCTAATTCTATCCCTTATTTAATAGTGCCCTTAACACTTCCCCTACAGAGTTTTATTGCTGGTACTGCGGGCTTTATTCTCAACCAGTTAGGGATGAAAGTAACGGTTGAGGGAATTAATATTTTTGTGGGTGGCAAAATTGTGGAAGTAGCTCCCTACTGTGCGGGGTTAAAAATGTTGTTTACTACCCTGTATGTCAGTCTGATTTTACTTTACTGGACCGATACTTTATCTTCACGACAAAAAAGTATTTGGTTTTTATCAATTGCTGTAATGGTGAGCGTGACTGCCAATATTATTCGCAACACGATTTTAACTTTTTTCCATGGTACGGGACAATCAGCAGCTTTTCATTGGCTCCATGATGGTTGGGGTGGAGACTTGTACTCCGCTTGTATGCTGCTGGTTTTAATACCAATTTTGAATTGGATTAATAAATATTTGGCATCAATATCAATGATGTCAAAGTCAGAAATGGAAGTAAATTGAAGGAGGTAGTGCTGATGAAAAAATTTCACCACCATCTATGAAAAACCTCACCCTCGCTTTTTGCTATGCAAAAATCTTTCCCTCTCCTTATTAAGGAGAGGGATGTCCGCTCTTGTCAGGGTGAGGTTACTTACAAGTCAGCCTCCCACGAGAAAATCTCACAACCAAGGATCTGAAAATGCTTTGTGACTAACTCCTCAAGTTAGCACGCAATGCGCCCCTACTGGGCGCCTCCGCGCCTATTTTCAAGCTAGTCCCCCACAGACAATATTTTGTCCACAACCAAGGAGCTGAAAATGCTTTGTGACTAACTCTTCAAGGGCGCACGCAATGCGCCCCTACTCCTGAACTCCGAACTCCCTATTTTCAAGCTGCTGTCAATGACTTCTTTTTTTAATTTATTCAGAAAAAACCATTTTTCTCAAATCGCAGTCCTATTACTATTACTGTGCTTGTTATTCATAGGAAGTGTTCCTGGATATCTTTCAGGCAAATGGCAATGGCAAGAACCACCTCCTGTTAATAAACTGACAGAATTAAAACAATTGCGTCAGACTGGTTTAACTATTCCTGGATGGCGAACGGTTAAGCAGCAAGAAAAAGAAATTGATCAGCGCAAATGGTCTTTGCAATTAGTCAAACAGGAAGGAAAAGAGACTCAAGCTATTATCATGTTATTTCCCCAAAATGGGCCTAGGGATCGACCCCAAGTGGAGTGGACAGAGATAGATGGCTTTTGGGATTGGGACATAGCGCAATATCGTCTGGCTGAATTGAGTGTTAAGCCACCATCCGACCAAAAAGGGGAGAAAATTACACTAAAAGCAAGATTTTTTCGTGCTTCTACAGAAGAAAAAACCTTCGCTGCCTTACAATGGTATGCTTGGCCAAATGGGGGACATCCATCTCCTTTGCAATGGTTCATAGTAGATCAAAAAGCCCAATGGCAACGTCAACGGGCTGCTTGGGTGGCAGTGAGTGTAATTTTACCTATGGAGCCACGAGGGCAAGTAGAAAAATATTGGGATAAAGTGCGATCGCTAGGACAAGAAGTACAAACTGCGTTGCTCGAAAAATTTTAAGTACAAAATCGCAGTTGTATTGGTATCAAAAGAAGACATTTTCTACTTTTGCAGATTAAATTAAAATAGCCCCGCCGCACCGATGTCCATAGTTCCCTATTTTTCTATGCGTTCACTTAGCGCCCTATCTACTTTTACCCTGCAAATTGGGGTATTTTTGGTAACTGCTGTTCATCCAGCTTTTGCTCAAACCACTCCATCCCTCAAATTACCAGAGAAAACTCCTATACCTTCCTCCCCAACTGAAGCAGTTAATTCCCAGTCTAGTAACCCCATATCGCCCCGATTTAATCGTTATATTCTTGGTCCTGGAGATGTGGTAGGAATTCAAGCCCAGCGTCCTCCTGGTGCTTATCGCTTAGGGGAAGGGGACACAATTAGCGTATTCGTGCAACGTTTCCCCGATTTGAGTTTTCAAGCAGCCATTAATCCAGAAGGGAACATTATTGTGCCCCTATTAGGAACTGTCCGACTACAGGGATTAACTTTATTGTCAGCACAAGAAAAAATTCGTTTGGGTTTAAATCGTTATGTAGTCAACCCCATCGTAGTATTATCACTGACTGGTCAGCGCCCTAGTTTAAATTTCCAAGCAGCAATTAGTCCTGAAGGTAATATCTTATTACCCCAAGTAGGAAGGGTATCCTTACAGGGATTAACATTAGAAGAAGCACAAGAAAAAATTCGCTTGAGCTTGAGTAAGATTTTGGTCGAACCTATGGTATCAGTATCCTTAGTAGGGCCGCGACCAGTGAGAGTAACTATTAGTGGAGAAGTTTTTCGACCGGGGATTTATTCTGTTAACCCATCTTCCCCCAGAGTAACAGATGTGTTGTCTACAGCTGGCGGTTCTACAATGATGGCAGATTTACGACAAGTTACCGTCCGTCGCCAACTGGTTGACGGTTCAGTAGTATCCCAAACTATCGATCTATATTCTCCTTTACAAAACGGCACCGCCCCCCCAAGTTTACGCCTCCAGGATGGTGATGCCATTATTATTTCCCGGCGCGAGGTTGGTAGCGATGATGACTACGATCGCAATTTAGTGGCTCGTTCATCTTTAGCTGTTCCCCAAATCAGAGTTCGGGTATTGAATTATGCAGCTGGGGGTATTACTACTGTTTCTCTACCCAATGGCAGCACTTTTATTGATGCCCTATCTGGTACTAGTACCAATAATGCCAACCTCAGAAGCATTGCCCTGGTTCGTTTTGACCCCGAACGTGGTACAGCCATTACCCAAAAATTGAATGGGAAAAAAGCATTAAGAGGGGATGCATCTCAAAATGTGCCACTCCAACACAATGATGTTATTGTTATTGGTCGAACCCTAATTGGAAAAATTACCAATACCCTATCTACAATTACCAGACCTTTTTTTGATATTCGTAGTTTTATCCGTTTCTTTGAAACCTTTAGGTAAAAGGAGTGAAGGAGGGAAGGAGTGAAGGAGTGAAGGAGTGATGAATTAAAGACT
The DNA here is from genome assembly GCA_030065055.1 of Calothrix sp. MO_192.B10. Classification (GTDB taxonomy): domain Bacteria; phylum Cyanobacteriota; class Cyanobacteriia; order Cyanobacteriales; family Nostocaceae; genus Calothrix_A. Next base: position 2,130 of record JASJDS010000327.1, on the reverse strand, counting down.
GTCAACTAACAACTAACAACTAACAACTAACAACTTCTAACTGAAATGACTCCACCCATTGTTAAACGCTATATTATTGCTTTTGAAAAGTATAAATGGATTGGAATAGCCGGTTTTACTTTGATTGTTGCTGGCTCAACGGTGGTAGCAATACAACCACCACCACCACCCGTATACGTGGCAAATGGAGCATTAACATACAGTGGTCCCCCCGTTTCATTTTCTGCCACTGGTAGCGAAATTCAACAGCAGGGTCAGGAACTGAGGAAAGAAATTCTATTATCTGATATAGTGATTGAGAAAGTGGCAGCAAAGGTTGGAGTCAAGCCACAAGACATTATGAGAAAAGTTGCCCTGAGGTTGCCGAAAAAAACCAAAACTGGGGAATTAGAATCAACAATTATTGAAGTCAAATATCAAGATAATAATGCCAATAAATCCAAAGATACTCTGTTGGCATTAATGCAGGCAATGGAACAACTGAGTGCGGAAATTAACACCAGAAAATTAAAAGCAATTATTAAAAAAATTAACGAGCGTCTCCCCCAGGTAAAAAAAGAACTCAAGGCAGCCGAGCAAAAACTCGAAACCTACGATCGCATCCAAGGTCCGGCAATTTTAGCTGCTGAAAATGGTAGTTTACTCGGTGGAATTACGGGCAGTCAAAACCAGCAACGACAAATTAAACTCTTACTTTCTGGAATTGATGCTCAAATTCGCAGTTTGCAGCAAAAATTAGGTTTGAATACCGATGAAGCTTATGTTTCTGCGGCTTTGAGTGCCGATCCCATCTTGGCTAACTTGCGATCGCAAATTTACCAGGTAGAATCCCAAATGGAGGTGTTGAGGAAAGATTTACGCCCCGGACACCCCACAATGGTGCAATTGCAACGTCAAAGAGATGCGTCCCAAAGGCTATTACAACAACGAGCGAGGGAAGTTGTGGGGGGAGGTGGCAGCACAGCCCCTCTACCACCTACAGTCAAGGGTATCCGCGCCCAAAGTAATTTAGACCCGGCGCGTCAACAACTAGCCAATCAACTGGTGGCTCTACAAACCCAAAAGGAAACCCTCACACAACAGTTAATTGACCAAAGTCGGGAAGAAAAACAATTGCGGCAGGAGTATTCTTTAATACCAAACAAACAGTTAGAGCGATCGCGTTTAGAACAGGAATTGGCACTGAAGAGGGCAGTTTATGACAAAATCCAGGCCAAGCTAGTTGATGCTCAAACCGCAGAGGCTGAAACTGTTAGTAGTTTGAGTATTGCCAGAAATCCAGTGGCTAAGGCTGCCAAGCAAAACCCTAAGAGCCTACCCCTGACCCTGGGTGTGGGTATATTTATGGGATTATTGGTTGGTGGTGGGATTATATTCCTCTTGGGTTCTCTGGAAGGAACTTTCAAAACCAGGGAAGATATTCGCAACAGCCTCAAACAACAGGAAGTTGCCATCTTGGGAGAAATTCCTTGGATATTTGGGGAAGAAGAAAAACCCCAGTTATTACCAGTAATCTTGACTGCACACTCCCCTTACTTGGAGTTTTACGAGAAGTTCCGCAGCAATCTCCGCCGGGTGGGAGAAAACAATGTAAAAGTAGTATTAATTACCAGTACTAGCAGTGACGAAGGGAAGACCCTGAGTGCCTATAATTTGGGCATAGCTTCCGCTCGGGCTGGCAAACGGACCTTAATTATTGAAACAGATTTGCGATCGTCTTCCCAATGTCAATCTTTACAAGTTACTCCCCACCCAGATGCTAATTTGGAACCCCTACGCTATTACGGCAGTTTGAGTGAATGCATTCATTTGGTTCCTGAGGTGGAAAATTTATACATTGTTCCTAGCCCTGGTCCAATATTACAATCTGCTGCGATTCTGGAATCTAGCGAAATGCGGCGACTGATGGAAGATGCTCGCCAACGATTCGATCTAGTTATTTTAGATACTAACCCCTTGGGAATATCCAATGATGCTCTGCTCATGCAACCTTACAGTGATGGGATTGTGTTGGTAACTAAAATAACTAGATCGAATCGTTGGCGAGCATCTTCCATCAGTCGCCGCATTTCGCTAGATTCCAGAATCGCAGCAGATTGTAATATTGGACCAGGGCTAGGAACAATGTAT
>JASJDS010000326.1 GCA_030065055.1 Calothrix sp. MO_192.B10 | reverse complement strand
TAATAACGTAAGTTGCTAGTTAGTGCCCCGAAACTGTATCATAATTATACAAAAATCATGATTTTGAGTATTGTTAAATACTAAATTTTAGGGCTTTGTACTTAAAAATAGGCGTTTTTTGATAACTAGCAACTTGGGTTAATACTAAGGGTTTTGAGTCAATTCTTGAACAAGAGATTCAGCACCTTTATTCATTTGTTCCTCGTCTTCGCGTCTCAATTGAGAGTAGAGCCAATCAAAAATTAATGGACTACGACGACGATTATCATAAATTTGAGTTTGCAAGCTATATGATTCCATCTCAATCTCTTGCTGTGTGATTTTTTTACTGATTACTTTCTGTACAATAATTTCTGCATTTTCCCGTAATCTATCAAGTCTATTCGCAGCTTCATTATGTTCTGTGTATTGACGCAAGCCTAGAACAAAAGCGGGTGTTAAGGGTGCTAGAACAGCCAACAAAAACTTCTCAAGAGTTAGACCACCAACTAAACCAATTAGAAACACAAGAATTGTTAGAATAATTAAAATAAAAACTATCCATTTAGAATAGCGACGACGCAATTTAGCATCCCACCAAATATTAGAGCGTTGACAAATAATTCGCGCTAGATGAATAGGTAATTGTCCAACACTAATTGGATACCAATTTTGGAGAGCTGAATAGTCTTGATGTTTCAGCTTATATCTATTAGATGCATCAACTATTAATTCTGGTGCGACACGAATTCCACAATTTAGGCTCGCCCAACTAAATTGGAGAACATCACAATCAAAAATTTGTTGAATTTTTGCAGCTTTCTCTTGGGTAGACTTTTGTAAACGTGAAAAAACTAAAAGCTCTAAAAATGTAGCAATGATTCCCCACAAGCCGGCATAAACAGCTAATTTAGGTATTACTGCAACTAAAATAGACCATGTAATTACTAGTGGAACTCCAATCACTACACTAATCATTTGTAAATTTTTTACATCAGAGTAAAGCTGGCGTTGTGCGGCTAATAGCTCTAGTCTATGTTGAGAATTTTGTTCTCTAGGAATATTATTCATCGATGCTAATCTCGATTTTTCATTTAGATAATCACTTATATGTATATAGGAATCCAGTTTGATTTGTGAAATCACTCGTGATGGCAGGGAACTCTTAACAGGGAACAGGGAACAGAAAGTGTACTGAGATTTTTTCAAAAATCAAATATGAGTCCTATAGGATTACTATTTGATTTTTGAAAAACACGTAGGGTGTGTTATCGCGTAGCGTAACGCACCATCCTGCAAGGGTTTTGGTGCGTATAGCCCTTCGGGCATGGCTTCGCTAAAGACTAAAGTCATAACGCACCCTACAGATACTACTTGCCACGCCACTACAGATACGTAATTTTATTCAAAAATCAAACCGGATTCCTATAAGTAGGGAAATTTGCTCCAAAGATTTCACCCCACTTTGCGATAGATAATTTATGCTCGCCTGTGTTATTTAGCTGCATAGCTTTCAAAGACTGTATTTCATCCCAATATGCTCTCTTGGAAATTTTATCTTTATCTTCATCACTTAGTTGATTGATATTACCTTGAATCCCTTTGGGATCATTGACCTGAGAAAAAATTGCAGTCTGTATATATTGCAACACTTTGTAAAATTCTAAATCCACATATTCAGATGCTTTTTTATACTGTACGGAGTAATAGTCCAATACCATATTCTCAATTAAGTACGAAGATATTGATGGCATGGTTGGTCTTCTATTCCAATATTTTATCAATCTGATTACATTTAATACATTACCATTGTGTAACTGATTGATATCAGTAACTCGTTTTCGGTCAATTCTTGGATCAGTTTTTTTCCAATATCTCTGACCATCTGGGATAAGGTAGTAATCTTTATTAAGCCAGTCTTTTTGTGTAAAAAAGCAAGGTACAATATCGAAAGTCCAAGTATAACTCTTTAAATTTAGAGTAGCAGCTTCTATATTGCGCTTGATTCCAGCTTTCTTATACTGTGGAATTTGCTTAAGAAGGCTTATAAATTTATTAATAACTTTCCGTGAATTGAGAATATTTGTGTTGTCAAAGCAAAGTGCTTTTAGCCTATAAGCAGAATCAGGCACATAAATCTCAATCCGGTCTGCAAATTCTCTGTAGACACTCCCTTCAGCACTTAAAGCTATCATCAGATCAATATCATCAAGTTCTCTCTTTTTAGTACGTCTAGCAAACGAACCAAAAGATATATCTTTTTCTGAGTACAATCTTGGAAATTTATAATCTTTGTAAGGAAAACAAGAAATTTGACCTATTAACCAATCTCGACTATCTTTAGCATCCTTAGTTTCATTTGCATCTAGATTGACGTAATTAGTCAAAAAGAATTTAAAAGCTTCGTTAACGGTTCTAACCATTTCTTGTGGAAGGTATTGTAACTCAGAAAATTACTTGACATTTAGCATTTTGCTTTATTCTTAAATACCAAATGTTGATTTCCTTATATCGTATATTTTTTACTAATATATTTGTATTAAAAACGCGGTAGGGATAACCGTACTGAGAAATATTTATTACTCGAATTAACTTTTGCAGCCACGTCTCACTTCAGCGTTGTTAGGGTCTAGTCGCTATTGCATCTAGTAGTTACCACTAAAAAACACTGCTGCTGCAATAATTAAACCCAACAGTACCAAAGGAACCCAGAGATTAGGAATATCAGCAAAACTCATCTTGTATTACGTGTTTTTGACCTATCTTTCGGGGATAATTCCTTTATACAGGAGTGCTGAGGGGGAATAACCCAAAATGATATCAAAAGACATATTGATATGGCTCCAAGAACGCACAGCTCTAGGTCTTTTAGATGCTACACCTTTAAGAGGATTCGCTCAAGTTATTTCCGAACAGGTTATACCACCACAAAGCCATGTGGCTGTGGAAGGTAGTTCGCCGGATGCCCTTTATATTCTCCAAGATGGGCAAATCGAAGGTAGCAATCCCAACAATCCGGCTTTATGTTGTGGCTTCTTGGCAGGTGCAGTTATTCATCTGCGAGAATTACTTTTGGATGAGGTGGCTGAATGTACCATTACCACCCTCACAGAATGTCGTTTTTGGGTAATACCAGCAGCTCAATTTCGTCAACTACTCCGTCAATACCCGGAAATATCCCAGGCATTCTCTCGCCTACTGGTTGAAGAATTAGCACAGTTAAAATCTGCCCTTACCTACGAACAGGAACGCTTTCTTGCCTTGCGTCCTTATTTAGTTGCTAAAGCACAACGGGGGATTATTGGTAGCAGTCGTTACGCGGTAAAATTGCGATCGCAAATTCGTCAGGCGGCAGATATTCGGGAATCTGTGTTAATTTTTGGCGAGCCAGGGTTAGAAAAGGACAATATTGCTGCATTGATTCACTTTGGTTCTTCCCTGCGACGACAGGCGATGATTAAGGTTAATTGTGGCATTCTTCAGGCTAGTGGCGCTGATTTGTTTGGTAGGGTTGGGGGTAAGCCTGGATTGATAGAATATCTGGGGGAAGGAACTTTAGTTTTGAATAATATCCACGAAACGCCCCCGGAGTTAGTACCTGCATTGGTGGAATTATTGGAGACAGGCACTTACAAACCAGTATCCCGTTCAGGGGAGGAAAATTCAGAATCTCGTATCAGTAATGTCCGCATTTTAATTGTCTCCGAACAAACATCATCAGACATTGCCAGCTGCGTTGGTAGCATTATCAAAGTACCGCCGTTACGGGTACGGAAAACAGATATCAAAGCTCAGATAGATTACTACATCAGCCTCTATGTGAAAGCAAGGGGTATTGCTAAACCCCAAGTTACCGCCGAGGCTCTGCGACGATTACAATCCTATGATTTTCCCGGTAATTTGCAAGAATTGCAGAGTTTGGTAGAAAGGGCGATTATCCAAGCCGGGGAAGCCAAGGAGTTGACAGAGGAAATTTTTTGGTCTGTGCAAACCAAACAAAAGCGATTTCGGGTGAATTTACTCAACGCCTATCCCAGTTTACGACGATTTTTACGCAGTGATTGGTGGCCCGATCGCTTGAACTATGGTTTTACCGTGGTAGCCTTTGCCTTCCTAGTAATTGTATTATTTATTGCTCCCCAAACCCGCGATCGCAATTTTGGTTTAAATTTATTTTGGGCTTGGTGGTGGACTTTATTTCTATTCCTGTTCCCATTTTTAGGGCGTATTTGGTGTGCGGTATGCCCGTTTATGATTTATGGGGAAATTACCCAAAAATTATCTTTATGGTTGTTTCCTAGACAACTACAATCCTGGCCTCGACAAAGGGCAGAGAAATGGGGAGGATGGTTTCTCTTTGGGTTGTTCACCCTCATATTCTTATGGGAAGAATTGTGGCATTTAGAAAATACCGCTTACTTATCTGCTTGTTTGCTATTGCTAATTACTGCTGGAGCAATGATTTTCTCCGCCATTTTTGAGCGGCGGTTTTGGTGTCGCTACCTTTGTCCCATTGGAGGAATGAATGGTTTGTTTGCCAAGTTAGCGATGATAGAGTTACGGGCACAACAGGGTATTTGTTCCGCCACTTGTACCACCTATCAATGTTACAAGGGAGGACCACAAAAAGGCGAGGGAATGGAAACCGATGGCTGTCCGATTTATTCCCACCCCGCCCAACTACAAGATAATAAAGATTGCGTCCTCTGCATGACTTGTCTCAAAGCCTGCCCCCATCGCTCCGTGGAATTGAATTTACGTCCTCCAGGAATAGAACTGTGGACAACCCACATACCCCACAGCTATGAAGTGGCGTTGTTGTTTTTGCTTTTTGGTGGGGTATATCTGCACCGCTTACCAGAATTGCAAACTCTGTTGGGTTTACATCTAGATTTAGAGAATTTTTGGCAGCATTTGGGTTTATCTTTACTAGCTTTGATTATCCCGGTGGTAATTGCCAGTATTAGTTATGGTTGTATGGGTTTGAGTAACCTGAAAACTAAAACCCGCTCCTTTGTAGAATTGGCATATGGTTATCTTCCATTAGTTTTGGGTGGTAACTTAGCTCACTACCTACATTTAGGATTGAGCGAAGGAGGGCGGATATTACCAGTGACTTTTGCTACCTTTGGTTTATCCGGTGAGAATTTACCTACCTTGGTTGCTCATCCTGCTGTCATTAGCTTTTTACAAGGTACTACCCTTATATTTGCAGTATTCTTCAGTATCATACTCACACAAAAAATTGCTCGCCAACCTTTAGCAAGGATATTTTGGCAACATTTAGGAGCGATCGCTTTAGGAGTAAGTATGTGGATCATTATAATCTCTTGATTTACCGAAAATTTGGGTTTAAAGCCCCGTGCTTCCAGCACGGCTTTTCATGGTATTATTATGATTGGCGGTAAAGCGCACATATAAAAGACGAAGTAGGTCTAGCGGACAGCTCCTGATCCGGAACCCTGGTAGTATAAATCCTAAATCTTGTACAAATGTGGGAGTCGTTGCACGAGTTTCGTTAAATCTCGCATCAAACGCCGTCGGGCAGTCGGTGTATGCTTGCTGAGGGTAAAGTAATCTGGGATGTTGCTGTATTGATTCGTCTTTGGGGCATTTTGGATCTGCCGTTGTTCGCGCAGCGTGCCCGAAGGGCTTAGCAAGAATCCTCACGTCTTTAGGCTGAGGAGTTTAAAAAGTAAAAAGATAAAAGTAAAAAGTAAAAAGATAATCCCCATAAATAAATTGAGGAGATAAGATTACGGACGTATTGTTTCTTGCACTACCTGTATCGAAACAAATGTTTTTACTTCGTTCCATAAATAAATTTAGGGGCTTGGTGACCATTTTTCTTTTTCTTTACTTTTGCCTTTTTACTTTTTACTTTTGCC
>JASJDS010000325.1 GCA_030065055.1 Calothrix sp. MO_192.B10 | reverse complement strand
GTTTCACAAGGGAACCCTACCGCCCAACGAAGAACTAAAAGCTAGAAAGCTGGTCGTAAGTTAAGCGACGTTAAACAATGGACTGTGAGAAGTTATAGCGCGGTTAGAGTAGGCATATTATTTAAGCCTGCAAAAAAGTTGATCAGCGCTTTGTTATACAGCAAAGCTTTGTCGGCAACAACCATTAGGTTTTCATCTGATGCTATACAGGTGTTGCCTGCGAATACGCAGGTTTGCACAGGTTAAATGTTGCACTATGGGAAAGTAATAAGTAAAAAGTAATAAGTCATAAGTAATACCAAGTTTGGATAAACACTTATGATTCAACTAACAACTTGCACCAACTCCGATAACAGGAGGCTGAGCCTAGGTTGTGTACTTTGATGGAATTTTCATGATTAAAGTTCATAGGTTTTTTGTGTCACTCTCGTACCAAGGCTCTGCCTTGGTATGTGTGGCGCTCGGCTCTGCCTCGATTTGGAGGCGGAGCCGAGCGCCCTGTGTTCCTTGCCAGAGTCAAGGAACAAGTCTTGTCACAGATGTGGGATGAACATTTACCCTCAAAAAAGTCACAAAGTCAACAGCCTAGGCAGAGCCTCCAAACCCTCGTTACCAGGCTCAGCCTGGTAACTAGAATATAGAGCCTCTGGCTCTGATTGAGAATGGTGCAAGTTATCAAGGGAAATTGGGGGGTAAATGTAGGAAAAGACTACTTTTGGAAGATGCCAAGATTCAAGATATTCGCTCCTATTGAAATGAATGAGTTCGATGGTGATACCTATGGAAACTATCGGAAAATTAATGATTGGGGCTGGCGCAGTTTTGACAATCGTTGGTGTTGGCGTTCGACTATTTGCAAAACAGTTAAGTTGGTTGGGTAATTTACCGGGTGATATCAAAATTCAACGCCCTGGATTCAGTTTGTATATCCCGTTAACAACTATGCTAGTTCTCAATCTTGGCATTTCTTTTATTATGCGGCTGATTCGCAGGATTCCTAAGGCATATCTTGCACCTTCTCCATAAGGTTATGGTGGGCAGTGCCCACCGATCCTGTCAAGGTGGGTATAATACTAAGTTGCATTCAAAGATAGTACCCAGTCATTGCGACGTAAGGCAGCAATCTCATTGACTCGAACTACTATGATAGAACGCAACTTGGTATAAGCATTCTCAAAGCGAATGGCACCCTGGTTAAGGGAAAAACCTCGTTAAATCTATTTTTCCAGGCTCTCGTTACAAGGTTCTACCTTGTAATGAATTTTGAGGAGGCGGGAGCCTCCTGCTAAGTCTGGAGGCAGAGCCTACTCACATGGGTTTCCAGGCAGAGCCTAGAAATGAGGGGAGGCTACCCCAACGGCACATCCCAAAAAGGGCACGGCGTGGGTTGTGATTATTCTATAAACCGAGAGATTGTGGATGCCGTGCCCGCACATCCCAAAAAGGGCACGGCGTGGGTTGTGATTATTCTATAAACCAAGAGATTGTGGATGCCGTGCCCGCACATCCCAAAAAGGGCACGGCGTGGGTTGTGATTATTCTATAAACCAAGAGATTGTGGATGCCGTGCCCCTACTGGATAATTTGTTTTTTGGCATTTTTGAGATTGCTTCAATGTCAGGGAGCATGCCAATTTTTATGCAGTCCTATACTTATTAGTTATTTGAGGAGGCTCCCGCCTCCCCACATGGGTTTCCAGGCAGAGCCTAGAAATGAGGGGAGGCTACCCCAACGGCACATCCCAAAAAGGGCACGGCGTAGGTTGTGATTATTCTATAAACCGAGAGATTGTGGATGCTGTGCCCGCACATCCCAAAAAGGGCACGGCGTGGGTTGTGATTATTCTATAAACCGAGAGATTGTGGATGCTGTGCCCGCACATCCCAAGAAGGGCACGGCGTGGGTTGTGATTATTCTATAAACCGAGAGATTGTGGATGCCGTGCCCCTACTGGATAATTTGTTTTTTGGCATTTTTGAGATTGCTTCAATGTCAGGGAGCATGCCAATTTTTATGCAGTCCTATACTTATTAGTTATTAGTTATTACTTATTACTTACTTTTTCAGGTTCTCCCACACATTTTTTCGTTTACTTAATAAGCATATCTAGCCAACCAAGAGATAGTTATACCTAAAGCCGAACCGGCAATTACTTGGAATGGAGTATGTCCTAATAATTCTTTGAGACGATCCTGATTGAATTCTGGGTGTTCGTGAAATAACTCATCTATCATTTGGTTGAGAATGCGAGCTTGTTTCCCAGCAGCTTGACGCACTCCTGCGGCATCATACATGACAATAATAGCAAACACAGTTGCTAGGGCAAACTCGGAAGATGACCACCCCATAGTTTGTCCAACACCAACCGCTAAGGATGTTACTAGTGCTGAATGGGAGCTAGGCATGCCCCCTGTAGTTACTAAGACTCGTACATCCAATTTTCTATGTTTAATTACTTCGATAATCAGTTTCAATAATTGAGCAATTATACAAGCTACCAGGGCAACCAGCAGCACCCGGTTGTCTAATATGTTGCCAATGTCCTGCATGGTTTTGGTGATGGTGAAATTAGTAAACAATTGTCAACCCCTTGGGGGAATTCAAAATGCCTCTTACAGAGGAGCTACGCTAACAAAATTACAATCCCTATAAATAAATTTAGGGGAAACTGTATCTGTTAATTAACCTGTTCTTCTTCGGTTAGTGGTGCTTGTATGAGCAAAGTTATATTATGTACTGCTGGAAATTAGCGATCGCGATTAACGATAAAATGGGCAAGTGCTAATAGGGGTTGTGCTTGCTCTCCAAAAGGTTTTAGTTGGGCGCAAGCGTTGTCAATCAACTGCTGTGCCTGTTTCTGGGACTCTTCAATGCCCCATAAGCTAGGATAGGTTACTTTTTGAGCCTGTTGGTCTTTGCCGATGGTTTTACCTAGCTTTTCCTGGGTAGCTGTGATGTCCAGGATATCATCAATAATTTGAAAGGCTAATCCAATATTTTGAGCGTAGGCAGATAATTTTTGTAAATCTTTCCCTGCTGCTCCGGCTAAAATCCCCCCAGAAACCACACAAGCCTCTAACAGTACCCCTGTTTTGTGTTTGTGAATGAAATTTAAGGTTTCTAGGGAAATATCAGACTTCCCTTCCGATTCTAAATCCACCACTTGACCACCAACTAAACCAGCAGCTCCCACTGCTCGTCCTAATTGTGCTACTACTTGCAGGACTCTTTGTGGGGGTACATTTTCGGTTTTAGAGGCAATGAATTCAAAAGCGTAAGCCAATAAACCATCACCAGATAAAATGGCAATATCTTCACCATAAACTTTGTGATTTGTCAACTTACCGCGACGATAATCATCATTATCCATTGCTGGTAAATCGTCGTGAATTAAAGACATGGTGTGGATCATTTCTAAGGCACAAGCTGTTGGCATTGCCATTTCAATGGTGCCACCAAGCATTTCACAAGTTGCAAGGCAAAGAATGGGGCGCAGACGCTTACCTCCAGCTAACAGAGAGTAGCGCATGGCTTCATAAATAGTATCTGGATACTGCATGGGAACTGCTTGTTCCAGAGCCGCTTCGCAAAGCTTTTGTCTTGCTTGTAAATAAACTAATAAGTCAAAGTTGCCATCCCTGCTAGTTTTTGGAAGATTGTCTGTTGCTATCATCCTCAAATCCTTAAATGTCTTTTTGTTACCAATGTTACAATTTTCAGGGTGTTTGGTGCTGTTAGAGTTAGGAGTTAGGAATTCATAATTCATAATTCATAATTCCTAATTTTTATTTATTTGCCCTTTGACGGTAGCTGGTTACGGTATTTTGTAACAACATTGCTACAGTCATCGGACCAACACCACCAGGAACGGGGGTGAGAAATTCCGCTACCCTTTGCACCGATGCAAAATCAATATCGCCAACTAAACGACTTTTGCCACTAGGATCGGCGATGCGATTTATTCCCACATCTACCACAACTGCGCCCGGTTTAACCATTTCGGCTGTGATAAATTTTGGACGACCTACTGCTGCAATTAGAATATCAGCATTTTTGGCGATCGCTGGCAAATTTTGGGAACGGGAATGGGCAATTGTTACTGTTGCGTCAGCTGCCAACAGCATTAATGCTAGGGGTTTACCCACCAAAATACTCCTCCCCACCACCACGGCTTGTTTTCCTGGTAAGGGGATGTCATATTCCTGTAAAAGTCGCATTACCCCAGCAGGGGTACAGCTGCGTAAACCTGGTTCTTGACGGACTAATTTACCCAAATTTAACGGGTGCAGGCCGTCAACGTCTTTATCTGGGGCAATGTGATGCAAAATGGCTACAGAATCTAGGTGTTGTGGTAGGGGTAGTTGGACCAAAATTCCGTCTACTCTTTCATCTTGGTTGAGCTGTTCAATGGCTTCTATAATTTCTGTTTGACTGGTTTGGGTGGGGAAATGTTTGCCAAAGGAAGCAATACCAACTTTGGCACAAGCTTTTTCTTTTCCCCGTACATAAGCAGCAGAAGCGGGATTATCCCCTACCATCAATACCGCCAACCCTGGGGGTCTGCCTATTTTGGGTTGTAATTCTGTAATTGTCTGTGATAGCTCCTGATGAATTTTCGAGGCTAAAGCTTTACCATCAAGCAATTTGGCAGTTTGTTTTTCCATGAGAATTTTCAGAATTACGCTAATCCCTGGCATTGCTGTCCATATTATTTATCTTCTCAGATTGCTTGCCCGAATTCGATTTTAGATTTTAGATTTTAGATTTTGTCGGCAAAAAGTTGCTGTTTGAACTCTGGCAATCAAAATTCATTGTATAAAAATGGCAATATGACAAACATTTATGCAAAGATTGGCTCTACTAGTACCTCTCATACAAAAAGTGAACATTTTTTACACCTATCGTGCCAGTTTACGCTGGACATTTATCTGTTTTTTATTGGCTGGAATTGCTAGCTGTGGAGACTTCAGCCCCAGGGGTTTTAAACCCATGGGTGCTAATGTAACTCCTATTAAGCAATTGAAAGGGCAACAAAAGCCAGAAACAGTTTATATTCAAGGAAAAGTCGAAAAGGCTATTCCCCTTGTCAAGCGACAGGCATATCAAATCAATGATGGTACTGGAAAAATCTGGGTGGTTACTAATCAAACAGGAATTAAGAAGGGAAAGTCTCTTGTAGTTAAAGGTAAGGTTCGCTACAAAAGCATTCCTTTGGGCGGTGAAGAATATGGAGAAATTTATCTAGAAGAGGAGTAATAATTAAAACGTATTTTGTATTGATAAAGTTTTATGAATCACCAACCAGTGCCTGTGGCGATCGCTATTCTCCATCAAGACAACAAGTTCCTCATGCAGTTGCGAGACAATATTCCCAGTATCCTCTATCCGGGCTACTGGGGATTGTTTGGCGGACACATAGAGGCTGGAGAAACTCCCCACCAAGCTGTCAAACGAGAGGTTTTAGAAGAGATTACCTATGAACTACCACCCACTTTTTCCGAGTTTGGCATTTATCCTGATGAAAATGTGTTGCGTCACGTTTTCCACGCACCGTTGTCAGTTGGGCTAGACCAACTTGTTCTCAATGAAGGCTGGGATATGGGCTTAGTTACCCCAGAAGATGTTCATCGTGGTGATTGTTATTCTGCGATCGCTCAGTCAACTCGACCTCTTGGCCCAGTACACCAACGTATTCTTCTCGACTTTATAAGGGCGGCTAGCTGAAAACCCCGAAATGAAAACTACAAATCCAAGAAGATTTGTAGTTTGAGGGTCGTTTACGTCGGGGATGAAAGCTGCGATCAAGCCTTTAGGCTTGAGTGATTTTGTCATTAAA
>JASJDS010000324.1 GCA_030065055.1 Calothrix sp. MO_192.B10 | reverse complement strand
CCATCGAGGAGATAAAGGTCGCAAGACCACCAGATGCTGTGTAAGACCAGATTAAACACGAGTTTAACGAGGCAACGGCGGATGAGACGGGAAGCCTACTGTGTACACGAAGTGTCACTGTAGGTACTTCACTCAAAGAAAAATGTAGGAGTGTCACAAAAATCTATAAATAAGGTATGTTATTCAACAGATAAAATATTTTTCAATCTCAAAAGGTGAAAGAGGAGCTATGAAATTTAAAATCTTTGGTGTTGCCCTGGCACTTACCTTTGCTACTGTTCTAGGAGCTTGCGACCAAACCACCACACCCACTACTGACACAACAACCAGCCCTGGCACTACTGGCGAACCTGCTGATACAGGTAAACCATCCCCTGATGCTACTAAGAGTCCCTAATAAGTTAGGTCTCAAATCACCCTAAAGTAGCTTTGCTCAGGCACTCCTCACTCAATTTCCTGTGTGGAACTTCTGTTTCCCCATAGATTTGGATGAAGCCGTTTTAAAATTCTCAAATAAATTCATTCATATTGCTCGCAGGCGATCGCATTTAGCTTTTACCTGCGATTCTTACTTTCTGATCGGGTAATGGTCAAGGAAAATGAGCGAATGAGCGAATGAAGAATTTAGAATTATTACCCCATCCCCTATGGGTTGTCCGTTTTGAGTTGGGGTGACAATCCCCATCTCAAAACTCCGCTCAAACCTTCTTCCTTCTTCAATACCCCATCGATGAATCAACAGAGCAGTGTACCCTTGGGTTCCCACGCCACTCCCCTCAAGTCGGTCAAAAGGGATGGCGCAGTGGGTGGCTCCCCAAGTAGAGCAACTGGCTGGCTGGGTCGGGCTTGAAACAATAGATTCATTTTCGACTCTCCACGGATGAATCCACACGACTTGATGAGAGTCTATTTTTTGGTCACACAAACGATGAAACCAATGGGATTTGCGGTTTTAGCTGCCATTACCAGTACCCTTGTGGCGATTGGAGGGGGCATCACTAGTCATTGGGGACAATTAGCAATGGCTTTACCACCTGTAACAGATATTCCAGAAGAAATATTACGAACCCAAATTATTACTGCTGCGCGATCGCCTGTGGATGGTAAACCCCTAACTGCGGCAAAATATGCCGAATTACAAGCACAGTTACAAGCCGCTCCACCACCAAAACTAAATACAAAGGTGCGGGAAACCATTTTTTTACTACGGTTGCGAAAGCTCTTATTCCAACTGTTTCCATTTTTAGATTGACATTAACCCTCTTATATGCATATCAGAATCAATTTTTGAACTAGGCGAAAATACTCACTGTTGCCTGTTCCCTCTCCTGAAGAGGATTGACATTAACCCTCTTATATGCATATCAGAATCAATTTTTGAACTAGGCGAAAATACTCACTGTTGTCTGTTGCCTGTTGCCTGTTCCCTCTCCCAAAGGGAGTTAACTCAGTCCTGATTCTGGGTTAAGATTGCGAAGATGACGAAAAATGCAAATAAATGTAAAGAATAGATCGTAGATATAGCAAGAAAAGCAGATTTATTTAGCCAGTTTATTTCACTTTATTTAACGTAGGTAGCTCCATGTCTATAAGTACCATCGCCCCTGAGCAGGTTAACCGCATTGTTTGGAATCAGCATCACGATCCTTTTGAAATCCTGGGTTCCCACCTCATAGAAGAAAATGACAAAACTGTCTGGGCGGTTCGAGCCTACCTACCAAATGCCAGTGCCGTATGGGTGGTTCTACCAGAGGAACGTCAAGAATACCCAATGCAGGCTATACACGATCCTCACTTTTTTGAATGCACCATTGAAACCAAAGAACTTAATAACTATCAGTTACGGATTAAAGAAGGGGAACACGAACGGGTAATTTATGACCCTTATGCCTTTAGTGCCGGTCGTTTGACGGAATTTGATTTACATCTATTTGCCGAAGGGAATCATCACCGCATTTACGAAAAGTTAGGAGCGCACCCCATAGAAATAGATGGTGTCAAGGGCGTATATTTTGCCGTTTGGGCACCAAATGCACGGAATGTATCATTACTGGGAGATTTCAACTATTGGGATGGACGCAAGCACCAAATGCGTAAAGGAACATCGGGGATTTGGGAATTATTCATTCCTTCCATTGGTGTGGGTGAACATTATAAGTACGAAATTAAAAATTACGAAGGTCACATTTACGAAAAATCAGACCCATACGGTTTTCAACAGGAAGTTCGCCCCAAAACCGCATCCATTGTCAGTGACTTAGATTCCTACTCCTGGAAAGACTCAGAGTGGATGGAAGGGCGCCGTAACAGCGATCCCCTTGCCCAACCCATATCTGTTTATGAAGTCCATTTAGGCTCTTGGTTACACGCTGCTAGTGCCGAACCCGCTAAATTACCCAATGGAGAAACAGAGCCAGTAGTACCAGTTTCCGAGCTGAATACGGCGGCTCGCTTTCTCACCTATCGGGAATTGGTAGATAAACTGATTCCCTACGTCAAGAATTTAGGATATACCCATATTGAACTATTACCCATCGCCGAACATCCTTTTGATGGTTCTTGGGGTTATCAAGTCACCGGCTACTTTGCCCCAACTTCCCGTTATGGTAGTCCAGAAGACTTGATGTATTTTATTGACCAATGTCACCAAAATGACATTGGGGTGATTGTGGATTGGGTTCCTGGTCACTTTCCCAAAGATGGTCACGGTTTAGCCTTCTTTGACGGCAGCCATCTTTACGAACACGCCGATCCCCGTCAAGGTGAACATAAGGAGTGGGGAACCTTAGTCTTTAATTATTCTCGCCATGAAGTACGGAATTTTCTGGTAGCTAATGCCCTATTCTGGTTTGACAAATACCACATTGATGGGATTCGGGTTGATGCGGTGGCTTCCATGCTCTATCTTGACTACTGCCGTCAAGAAGGGGAATGGCTACCCAACCAATATGGTGGTAGGGAGAACCTAGAAGCAGCAGACTTTCTGCGTCAAGTTAACCACCTTCTCTTTAGTTATTTTCCCGGTATCCTTTCCATTGCTGAAGAATCTACATCCTGGCCTATGGTATCCTGGCCCACCTATACAGGGGGATTGGGCTTTAACCTGAAGTGGAACATGGGTTGGATGCATGATATGCTCGACTACTTCAGTATGGACCCTTGGTTCCGCCAGTTCCACCAGAACAACATTACCTTTAGTATGTGGTATCACCACAGCGAAAATTTCATGCTGGCACTGTCCCATGATGAAGTGGTACATGGTAAGAGCAATATTATTGGTAAAATGCCTGGGGATAGGTGGCAGAAATTTGCCAATGTCCGCTGTCTGTTTGCTTATATGTTTGCCCATCCTGGTAAGAAAACCATGTTTATGAGCATGGAATTTGGGCAATGGAGTGAGTGGAATGTTTGGAGTGATTTGGAGTGGCATTTATTACAATATGAACCACACGAACAGTTAAAAGAATTTTTCAAAGATTTGAATCATTTGTATCGTTCTGAATCGGCTTTATATTCCCAGGATTTCGCTGAGGAGGGATTTGAGTGGATTGATTGTAATGATAATAGCCATAGTGTGGTGTCCTTTATTCGCAGGGATAAAGATACAAATGGTTTCGTCGTTGCAGTGTGTAACTTTACTCCCCAACCCCACTCTCACTACCGCATTGGCGTACCAGAAGCAGGTTTTTACACTGAAATGTTCAACAGTGATGCTCGTCAGTATGGTGGTAGCAACATGGGTAATTTAGGCGGTAAGTGGACTGATAATTGGTCATTCCATAATCGCCCCTATTCCTTGGATTTATGTTTGCCACCCTTGGCTGTGTTGATTTTGAAGTTAGATCCAGAGAAAACCGCAGAAGTAGAACCATCTGAGGAGTGATGGAGGGAAGGAATGAAGGAGGGAAGGAGTGATGGAGTGAAGGAGTAGGGGCGGGGTTTCCCCGCCCGGAGGGAAGGAGGGAATAAAACAAATAAATAATATTTCTCCCTTGTCTTCCCACACTTCTCCCACTCCCCCCATCTCCCCATCTCCCACTCCCCCCACACTCCCCACACTTCCCACACTCCCCACACTCCCCACACTTCTCTTTCAACTGGTGATTGCTATAGATTATTAAATCTGCACTTTTCGATCGCAGATAATCTGGAAAATTTGATCCTAAATTTGGATCAAAAAATTAGCATATTAATTGGAAGAGAAGAGAAGAGAAGGGGAGGGAAGTAAGATGGGCAAATGGGGATGGGGAGAAACTCTAGGTTTACTTGGTATAGTAATTGCGATCGCAGCTTTTGCTGAACCAGAAGTTAGATGTATGGTTGGTTTACAGTCAGAATCATGCCCATCCAATAATAAGTCTAAGAAAAAATCCGATAATAATCCGGTATCACCAACACCAATTTCTACAACTGCGGTATCACCAACACCAACTGCAACCAGAACCCCAAACGTGGGTAACAAATATGCAGCGATCGCCTATTCTTTATCCACGGGTGCAACTGGCTACGGGAAAGATTATGCAACTCAAGGAGCTGCGAAAAGAGCGGCTTTAAGATTATGTGAGAGTTATTCAGGAGCTGGAGATTGTAAATTAGTAGTCTCGGCTAAGAATTCCTGTGCTGTTCTAGCAACTGCTAGCAATCGAGCCTATGGATGGGCAAGGAATACTAGTCTGTTATTAGCACAGCAGAATGCTCTAGGACAATGTAATGCTAGGGGTTCTAATTGTAAACTGCGTCACAGTATCTGTCCCAGTTAACTGATTGTGGGGATTTCTTCATCCCCGTATGGCGAGATGATTTCACAAATAGAAGAAATGGTGGGCATTGCCCACCTATTCCCATATGAGATGTCATAGTTAAGCAGGAACAAACTGGAGCGATACACCATTTATACAGTAACGCTGACCAGTAGGTGCGGGACCATCACCAAATACATGACCGAGATGACCACCACAACGGCTACAATGTACTTCCACCCTAGTCATAAACAATGACTTGTCTACTGATGTTTCAATTGCACCATCAATGGGTTGGAAAAAACTGGGCCAACCTGTACCGCTATTAAACTTAGTTTCTGATGTAAATAGGGGCTGATTGCATCCAGTACATAAATAGGTACCATCTTCATAGTTTTTATCCAGAGAGCTAGTACCTGCGCGTTCTGTGCCATGTTTGCGGAGGACTCGGAATTGTTCTGGAGTCAAGATGGAACGCCACTCTTCTTCTGTCTTGTTTATTTCAAATGTTTTATTTGAAGTTGTCATAATTTCCGTTCTCCTAACTAAATAATCGGACAGCCATACAGTGCCTAGAACAACAGCACCAGCTTCTAAAAAAAGTTGCCTTCTTTTCATCATCTATTATTAAAGAACTAAATTGGTGACGTATTCTTAATCATTGGCAAGAGTTTAAGCAGTTTTTACATTTATTAATATAATATTTTTTGATATTATGGACAGACCAGGAATTGGGAATGATGGCGATAGCGCGATCGCGCTCCGTGTCAGTTCGTAACTTTTATAATCTCCCCACAAGTCTTACCCCTTGAAGTATTCACTTTTACCTATTTTAAGTCTGCAAAGAATAAATTTGACAGGCTTAGTGTCTTTTGCTATGGTGCGTAGCCATGTGCTTATAAACCCCATCCATCTTGAAACCTGGAGTTTTCATGTAGGTTGGGTTGAAGCATGAAACCCAACGGCAGCAATACTTTCGTTGGGTTACGCTATCGCTAACCCAACCTACAAAAATTACGAATCTCAAGGTGGTTTTGGTTTAAAA
>JASJDS010000323.1 GCA_030065055.1 Calothrix sp. MO_192.B10 | reverse complement strand
ATCATCTATATAACGAACTTTGAAGTTAATAACGATGAGTTCGCCAGAATGATATCCGAATATACGATCTGAAAATCGGGGTGGTGGAAGATCGGAACCTCCACGAGGATTGATTTTGCAGCAGTCGGGATTTTTCTTGATGTATTCATCAAAACTCTTATACGGGATTTGTTCACGATATACCCTTTTTCCATCTTTAGTTTCTACAGCTAATTCTTCTGCATTATTTGTACTGTTGAATGCTAAACGAAGCTTCTCTTCATCACTGAGATAACGCATTTGGGCAAAGCAGAACCCTGAATAATTTAACCCAAAATATCCGATAGCTAACGGTATTCCGAGGAATAGGGCTAGAAGACAAATCTTGTTACAACACATGGTTTTATTTATGGGAATTTAGATCAATTTTATAGATAAAATTACCATCTAACCTTTCCACAGTTATCTAGAGCGTTACTTTTTACCTAGGACTTACGCACTCGTGAGGAAAAATCAGGCTTTGCGATTACTTCACTTCGTAAGCGCTTCGCGCACGCTAACGCGAACGTAATGACGTAAATACGTAGCTTGTGCGTAAGTCCTGTTACCGTAATTTTTCGGGTTCAAGAGAGTTGATTGAACTACTGAAAGTAAGTTAAGAATACTTTTTATTTTGCTAAATAAAAGTAAAGTGATAGTAAAATTTTCAATAATATTACTGAGAAAATATGATCGCTATGTGGTTGTTGTTAATGGTGTGTCTTATCAGATTAGACCAGAAGATTCTAACGGCTGGCGGCTTGTGGATATGGCGATCGCAGTTTGAAAGGTAGTATAGTAAGACTTTGGTTATTTTCGGAGATGTCTAATAATTTGGCGTTTTCACCTTATACAATTTAGCTGCACAGCAGCTTATCACTTGCCCAAACAAGAGCTAATATTGCTGTATCAGTTTTGTTGCGATCGCTGTTAATATTACTGTCATGTCTAACTTGCCACCACTCACAACAGAAACAATCTGGGCAATCCTCAAGGAAGAAATTGACGACATCACAGTCAATCAGTTGGTATGGGATTGCTTGGGTTATCGCTACAATCCATCAAATGACAACTGGGATAATAGGGAAGTCTCTCCAGAATGGCGGGATGAATATCCCCAACCACCAGATTTTATTGCCAGCCGTCCAGCAACAGTCAAACTTACCCGTTCCATCCCCAAAGAGGGCAAACAACTACTCAAAGAACAATTAGGCTTTCAAGGATATAAAATCGGTGAATTTGGTCCCAGGCAAACTCGTAGAGCCACAGCCGCAAATTGGTTATTAAACTATATGCAGCAAATAAAAATCAACCATTAGTAATTGATCGCATATCCTGGCAACTGTGATATTATGGGAGACTGCTGCATAAATTTAGATATTCATGGAATTATGGCTCTGACGCAACAGCAAAAACAAGAAATTATTTCCCAATACCAAGTTCACGAAACTGATACCGGCTCCTCCGATGTTCAAGTCGCCATGCTCACGGAGCGAATCCAACGTCTCAGTAGTCATTTACAAGCGAATAAAAAAGATTATTCTTCCCGTCGAGGATTATTAAAACTTATTGGTCAACGCAAGCGTCTTCTGGCTTATATTAATAAGCATGACCGAGAACATTACCAACAATTAATTCGTCGTTTAGGTATTCGTGGATAGGTTTTTGCCTATGTCTGCACAATCGGAAGGGGAACGGTTGCCTTTTGAGCCAAAAAAACGCCAAAAGGCAGGCAAAACTGTTAATAAGTCGGAAAAAAAGCCAGCAGATACTCAGAACGTTTCTGTTAAACAGAAAAAACAAGCTAAAAAATCTGCTTATACAAAAGAGCAACTAGCAATTCCTGAGGAAGTCAGCCGAAGGATGATGCGGCGAGTAGCCGCCTTTTGTGGCATACCAACATTATTAGGTATTTCAACTCTCATTGTTAGCTATCTACTCTTGACCTATACCGAAATAAAACTACCCCCAATTGCAGTTTTATTGGTGAATTTAGGCTTATTTGGTTTAGGAGTTGCAGGAATTACCTATGGTGTTCTCTCTGCTTCCTGGGAAGAAGGAAGAGCAGGAGGAATTTTAGGTTGGCAAGAATTTAATACCAATTGGGAACGAATGATGGCAGCTTGGCGTGAGAGTAAGCAAAAAAAAGTATAATTAGTAGCGTCCAGATATAAATTCTTGAATATTGGGTAAATAGGCGATCGCATGTTGAAGTTTTGAGTATTTATACCACTTTAAATTCACGACTTCAGAATTGATTGAGCGAAGTAATTTTAGTAACTGTTTGACCCAAATTTCTTAAGTAATTATATCATTTGGGCGCAATTTTTTCTACATAAACGTTCTAATAAAAATAACAAAAATAATAAAAATGGTCACAATCAATGTTAGGAAAATAGTTAACCCACTAAATCAAATTATTGAACAGGCACATTTAAAACATTCAAGGGATTTCGCATGATTGTAGTAATGAAAGTTGGTTCTCCAGAAGCAGAAATTAACCGTATTACTGATGAACTCAGTAGTTGGGGTCTGACTCCGGAGAAAATTGTTGGTCGGCATAAAGTAGTTATTGGTCTAGTTGGTGAAACTGCCGATTTAGATCCCCTACACATTCAGGAATTTAGTCCCTGGATTGAACAGGTACTCAGGGTAGAGCAACCCTATAAACGAGCTAGCCGTCAGTTCCGTCATGGAGAACCATCTGATGTTATAGTTAATACTCCAGAAGGGCCTGTAGTATTCGGTGAAAATCAGCCTCTGGTGGTGGTAGCTGGTCCTTGCTCCGTCGAGAACGAGGAGATGATTATTGAAACAGCCAAGCGTGTGAAGGCTGCGGGAGCCAGATTTTTACGGGGAGGTGCATACAAGCCTCGCACTTCTCCCTATGCGTTCCAAGGACATGGTGAGAGTGCTTTGGATTTATTGGCAGCAGCTAGTAAAGCCAGTGGATTAGGCATTATTACAGAAGTTATGGATGCTGCTGACTTGGACAGAATCGCGGAAGTTGCTGATGTGATCCAAGTGGGAGCAAGGAATATGCAGAATTTTTCCTTGTTGAAGAAAGTTGGAGCGCAACCGAAACCAGTATTACTGAAGCGAGGAATGGCGGCAACCATAGAAGACTGGTTGATGGCTGCTGAATATATTTTGGCTTCGGGAAATTCCAATGTTATTTTATGTGAACGGGGAATCCGTACCTTTGACCGCCAATATACCCGTAATACCCTAGATTTATCGGCTATTCCCGTGTTGCGGAATTTAACCCACTTACCAATTATGATAGATCCTAGCCACGGTACGGGATGGTCATCCTATGTACCTTCTATGGCAAAAGCTGCGATCGCAGCTGGTTGTGATTCTCTGATGATTGAAGTACATCCCAACCCGTCTAAAGCTTTATCTGATGGTCCCCAATCCCTTACCCCAGAAGCATTTGACAGTTTAATGACAGAATTATCTGTGGTCGGGAAAGCTATGGGACGTTGGCAAGAACCAGCAGTAGCTGTGGCATAATTTGTAATCAAATGTAATTAATGAAAACAGTGGCGGGCGATCTATAATGCGATCGCCCGCCTTTTCTGTAAGGAACTTCCATCTGAAATTTCTGGTGGCAAAATGACACCATTTTGTTAGAGTTAGGACTTACGCATTGACAAATACTGCAAAATATGTAATAGGGCTAACAAAGAAAGACAGATGCGATAAGCCTTACGGCATAGCTTCGCTTACCGCTAATGTGATTAATTTTTCGATGTCTTACTACCATTATTCCCGACGCATCTTTCTCAAACAACTAGGTTGGGCAGCAATCGGCACCCTGGGAGCTTGTAACGGGAGCAACACAGATAAAAGTCAACCAGTGCGGGTGGGGGCGATGTATTTGCTCACTGGTGGGTTTGCTACCTATGGTGAATTTGCCCGGGATGGAATTAAGATAGCCCAAGAGGAAATTAACGCTGCTGGTGGGATTAATGGACAACCTGTGGAGGTCATCTTTGAACATGAGGGGGAACCGGTACAAACAGCCCGTAGGCTGGTGCTGCAAGAGAATGTGGATTTTTTATTGGGTATTGATAGTTCTGGCAATGCAGAGGCATTAGTACCTGTGATTCCTGAGTTGGAACGAGTATTAATGGTCACCCATGCAGCCAGTCCGAAAGTAACGGGGGATTTGTGCAATCAGTATGTGTTCCGTTGTAGTGTCAATGGTCCGCAAAACTCCGCAGCGGGGGCTGAAATTGCAGCAAAGGAAGCATATCAAAAATGGACAACTATTGGTCCTGATTATGCTTTTGGTCGCCAGAGTTGGGAATTCTTTCAAAAAGCTTTGCAACAAAGAAGATCAGGGGTAAAGTTTCTCAATCAAACAGCTTTTCCCAAGTTAGGTGCCCAAGATTACAACAGTTTCATCGCTACTCTACAAAATACTGGGGCTGATGCCATTTGGTGCAGTTTGTGGGGTAATGATTTGGTCAATTTTATCCGGCAAGCACAGGATTTTGGTTTGTTTGCTAAATTCCCTATTTACATGGAATTGGGGGCAGCGATGGAAGTTTTAACGGCGCTGGGGGAACAAATGCCCACGGGGCAGTGGGTAGGAACCCGCTATTGGTGGCAAACACCGGATACAGAGGTAAATCGCAACTTCGTACAAAAGTTTCGTCAGCGTTACAATAGTTACCCCAGCTATAATGCTCAGAATGCTTATGTGGGTTTACATTTACTAGCGGCTGCGGCTAATGATGCGGGAACTACGGAGACTAAGGCTGTAATTAAGGCTTTGTCAGGGCGTAAGTATTTAGCTCCTATGGGTGAACTGACAATTAGGGCACAAGACCATCAAGGGATTGTGGATATTACTTGGGGCAAGACTGTTAAGAGTAAAGAATATGACTTTCGGGTTTTACAGCCGATTCAGGTAGTTAAGGGGGATTCAGTGACGCGAGAATTATCTGTGACAGGTTGTAAAAAGTAGGGAACATCCATAATCTCTCAGTGTATAGAGTAACCTTGCAAACGCCGTGCCCCTCCTGAGCAAGTAATTACTAAGGAGGGTAATAATTACGAATTATAGTGACCGAAGAAAGGCAGAAGGCAGAAGGTTCAAAAAAATTTATACCAATTAATTAGTCCTCTGTATTCTGCCAATCGGTTTCAAGCCCCCGAATTTATTCGTGGAAAAGATAATAATATTTGTATCGAGATGCGTAGCACTCCTATACAATACGTCATTATTAGAAACCCCTAAATTGATTTATGGGGTTTCCCTTCTGCCTTCTGCCTTCGTACTTCTGCCTTCTCATCCTGTGCCTCCACGGAGGATTACTGAATTACGTAGCTTGCTTCTCGCTGTGCGAGTATTACGTAGCTCCCGCTTGCTGCTTTGCAGTAAGCTGACGCGCATTTTAATTGAATAATTCAGTGCTTGTAATGCTTTGAAAGCCTAAATTCCTGTTTAAAACTAAATGCCGAGCAGCTTATTACGAA
Source organism: Calothrix sp. MO_192.B10 (assembly GCA_030065055.1). GTDB lineage: Bacteria > Cyanobacteriota > Cyanobacteriia > Cyanobacteriales > Nostocaceae > Calothrix_A. Next base: position 290 of record JASJDS010000323.1, on the reverse strand, counting down.
TTAATTATAAGGACGGCTAGCTGAAAACCCCGAAATGAAAACTACAAATCCAAGAAGATTTGTAGTTTGAGGGTCGTTTACGTCGGGGATGAAAGCTGCTATCAAGCCTTTAGGCTTGAGTGATTTTGTCATTAAATATGTTATAATTAAGTAATCAGTACAAGATTTAAAAACCTACCCCCGGACTGGGGGAAAGTTTACGCCCGAAAGAACCACCGAGGAGATATCAGCACGCCCTTGTGGCAAACGTGTTGAGCCTGGGAACCTGAGATATCAGGATATTAAGGCAG
>JASJDS010000322.1 GCA_030065055.1 Calothrix sp. MO_192.B10 | reverse complement strand
GGGCACGGCATCCACAATCTTTTGGGTTATAGAACAATCACAACCCACGCCGTGCCCACCACCCGCGAACAAATATTCATAAATCAAAATTTCATACCAATTCAAATAATATTTGCCACAGATACATGATTCGTAGGGGCACGGCATCCACAATCTTTTGGGTTATAGAACAATCACAACCCACGCCGTGCCCACCACCCGCGAACAAATATTCATAAATCAAAATTTCATACCAATTCAAATAATGTTTGCCACAGATATATGATTCGTAAGGGCACGGCATCCACAATCTTTTGGCGTATAAAATTATCTTACTGATGCCGTGCCCCTACCCATGCTATTAATCTATTATTTTTTTCTCAATTCGCTCATTCAAACAATTGCTTATTTCACAGGAGAAGGGGTAAAAATTCCTTCAGACGATCAACACAAGTTCCTCAAATTGTTGACTTAAACTTGTAAGCAAATAATAGGATGGGTCTTTGTTGTCAATGATGACGACTCATAATCCTATTGAGTGCAACGGTAAACGGAGACAAACAGATACACTCTAAAGTCTAGAGGAGGTTTCCGATGCTAAACAAAAAAATTGTTCTCTTAGATGGAACAGGCGCGGGCGATGAAGACTTGTTCCCTATATTAGACATACTCATGAATGAGCTGCACAGTACTGGCGCAAAGGTGCAGACTTTCACCTTGAGAGAAATCAAGATGGGCACATGTGTCGGTTGCTTGGGCTGCTGGCTAGAAACACCGGGGATCTGTTTGGAACCCGATGTAGGTCGTGACATTGTTCGGGCAATCGTCCAAAGCGATACGACCATCTTATTTAGCCCCGTTACATTTGGGGGATATTCCTCAGAGATTAAAAAGATTCAAGACCGCTGGATACAGATACTTATGCCTGATTTTGGCCTATACCGAGGTGAAGTTCATCACCAGCCTCGGTATTCAAAATATCCACGACTGGTGGGAATTGGCATCCAGCGTCAGCCACATAATGAGTCAGCCAACATCTTCAAGGTGCTGGTTGGACGCAATGCCTTCCAATTTCATGCCCCCACCTATGCAGCAGACGTTGTATTAAGCACGGATGGCCCAGACAGGGTGCGCCAGCAACTTCAAGCCCTGCTGGTTAGAAATGATAATCTTCCGTTAAGTAAGGTAGCCACCTCGCTGATGCAAACAGCAGTGACAGCCAGTGTTAGTGCTCCAACCCTAGATGCCCCAGGTCGGGCATTGTTGATCGTTGGCAGCCCAAGGGTTAAATCCCCCAGCACCTCCGGCGTTTTGGGAGGATACGTGGTGGAACAACTGAAACAACGGGGTTGGGAAACCGAGTCGTTGACACTCAGGGGACATCTTTTGCAGGGCAAGGGGCAAACCGAATTTCTCGCAGCTGTTGACCGAGCCAATCTGATACTGTTAGCTTTCCCACTGTATATTGATTCGTTAGCATTCCTGATGATGAAGTCCCTTGAGGTAATGGCTAAGCATATCTGTGCCCACCCTCAAGAAAGTCCAAAACGGCTTTTTGCGATCGCTAACAATGGATTCCCCGAAGCCCATAATAATGCTCCGGCTTTAGCCATCTGCCGACAGTTTGCTGCTGATACTGGCATGATTTGGTCTGGAGGTCTTGCTATGGGAGCAGGACTAACTTTATTTAATGGTCAACCCATTGAGGAGGCTCAACGCAAGCTACTACCTGTGAAACATGTTATTCAGGCCCTCGATATTGCAAGTGCAGCACTGGCGGATGGGCAAATTGTTCCACCCGAAGCTGCCAAATTGATGGCAAAAACACCTATTCCCTTTATGCCCTTCAGACTGTGGCGATGGCTGTTTATCAAACTGATGAACCGGATGTTGCGGCAAACGGCTGCTGCCAATCAGGTTGGGGATGAACAACGGTTCGCCCAACCTTACGCAGAAGTTGGGAGTGCCCAACTTTACGCAGAAGTTGGGAGTGCAATAGACCTTTGATGGTCTCTACTGTGGTAATTACGCATTAAGCATGGGGTTCCCTACACCCTGTTCACCCAGTAGGGTGGGCATTGCCCACCTTACTATTAGCGATCGCTTGGAGAAATTGGTTCTGATAAAATTACGGTTATCAAGGTAGACGAGGTTTAAAATCTAAATTTTTATGACTGGTAAAATCATACCTTCAGAGGCTAGTACAACTTGAGGAAAATTTGCTTTAATTTCTTCTAGTACGGAATCTAGAAAATCATCGCGATCATCTGGGTGGTGATGGGAAATCACCAGTTGTTTAGCTCCAGCCTGTTGAGCCAAACTCACAGCAGTTTGATAATTCAAATCCCCAGCATCAGATTTGTCGAATGTTGGTGGGGGATAGGAAGGATTAGCAATTAATAAATTTACACCTTTGGTAAACTGTCCAATCCTTTCTTTCTCGCTTTCGTCCGCGAATTTATGTATATCCGTCACATAGGCAATACTATATTCCTGCCAATCAACTCTATAGCCAATGGACTTTTGAGTTTGATTAATCAATGCTGTGGTAATGGTCACATCATCTAAGTTAACTGTATTACCTGGCATTAAATTATGGAAATGCAATTGCGATTCCATCACTTGCAAAGGATAAGGGAAGTGTGGTTGCAACATCTGATCATATAAGCACTGCTTTATGGAAGCACTGTTGGAAGCAGCAATACCGTATATATGCAAGGTATTTTCAGCATTAAAAGCAGGAGCAAAAAAAGGAAATCCGTGGATGCGATTTGATTGTGCGTTGGTAAAAAATAAATGTGCCTCAATTGGTTGTGGGGATGCTAACCAATTTTTACCCAACATCCGCAAACCAGTACCACCATCAAAAATCAAACACTTCCCACCTACCTGCACCTCTACACAGCCAGTATTTCCACCATAGCGTTGGGTATAATCACATGGACTGGGGATTAAACCCCGTACCCCCCAGAATCGCACTAAAAAATTTGTCTTGGGGTTGTTTACCTGAGAATTTGCAGTTTTATCTACGTAATTTTGGGATTGCGATCGCTGAAAATTTGACATTGTTAGTGATACTAAAGACTACCGAGCAGATCGTCGTAATGACGCAATTCCAACAGTCGATTCTGTTCATCTACAATCACAACTTGGGGAGAGTAATTTTTTAACTCTTCCAGAGTGAACTGCCCGTAAGCCATTATAATCAAGCGATCGCCTATAACGCCCAGACGTGCAGCTGCCCCATTTAATTCAATGGCTCCGGAGTTAGCTGGAGCCGGTATGGTATAAGTTATCAGACGTTCGCCATTAGTAACATTAACTACTTGTACTTGCTCATAGGGTAATATATTTGCTTTTTCTAATAAAGCTCTATCTATACTAATGCTGCCGACATAATTGATATTTGCTGCTGTTAGGGTACAGTTATGAATCTTTGCTAGAAGGAGCGTGCGTTGCATTGATTTTAGGGGTTTTGAGGCAACTGAAACAATGAAAGTAATTAATTATATCTTTGGTCATGGTTAATGGGCGATTGGTAAGAAGAGCAATGGATATATTTATTACCCATTACCTAATTACCTATTACCCATTATGCTAGTGATTAACTTTATTTAACTGCCTTGATGCATTTTTCAACTAGGGGCATGACAAACTCCACATCTTTCCAGCCAAGAATTTCCGTTACTTTCTTCTCTAAATTTTTATAAGAACGGAAAAATTCAGCAATTTCATCCAATCGGTGGGGAGCTACATCTTTTAAGGATTTTACCTGGGCGTACCGGGGATCTTTGTCAGGAACGCAAAGAATTTTTTCATCGCGATCGCCACCATCAATCATTTCTAACATACCGATTGGTCTTGCTGCAATTATACACCCTGGGAAGGTGGGTTCGTCTATCAACACCATTCCATCCAGTGGATCCCCATCATCAGCCAATGTATTGGGTACAAAGCCATAGTCATAGGGATATTTTACAGAAGAATAAAGTACTCGATCTAGAGCAAAGGCTTGTAGATCCTTGTCATATTCGTATTTATTTTTGCTCCCACCTGTAATTTCAATCAAAACGTTGAGAATACCTGGCTTGGCTTCGGCTGGAATAATGGATAAGTCCACTCTTAAACTCCTAAACTATGTATCTAATCGCGGGTACACTCAGCTTGGCTACCCGTGTAGAATTTTAAGCTAAGATGTACTTCTTCCCAAACAAGATCCTTAAACAAGAGAAGAAGGAAGAAGGAAGAGGGAAGAGGGAAGAGCAGGCTGTCAAAGGGTTTGCTGGATTTATAAATATTCGCCCCCCGTCAGGCGTAGTGCTATAACCCCTAAACAAGAGCGGCGCTTACCACTTGTCTGATGGATAAGCACCGCTAAAACAATGCACCTGATAAACCAGGGCTATGTTGAACTTTAACTATGTTGGCAAGGGGTATTACCCCCCATTCTAATTGTTAACTTTAATAGGTAAATTTAATTCAAAATCTTGCAAATCACCTCCAAGGAATCCCAATCGCAAAATGCATTTACCAGCTTTCACTCAATTTTCACTTCTTTTGCATGCTGTATGTCATGGATTGAGATTGATTTTGATTGGGAACATTACTCGAAGAATAGCTAGCAATGACAAACACTGGTAGAGTGAGAGTCAAGAAAGCAATCATAGTCCCCACTATGTCCGCCAAAGGATGGGAATACGTATCGGCTGAATTGGCAGACTGACTGTTAGCGTCCATATAAAATCAAAGTTGTTCGCAATTTATTTGGTAGGTTTTCTCTCAGTTGTGAGAGTGATACTTATATTCTAACTACTTTTGAAGCAGAAAGTATTAATTAGTTACGAACGTTAAACTATTTTTAAACTGCGATCGCCTTTTTTTTAATATCCACATCTCTCCATACAAACCTGGGTGAAAACCAGATATAATTTGTCTGGTAAATAATATTGCTATATGATTCCCTCGTTGATGTTACCTATGCATTATATTGAGACTCTCATTTAAGCATTAAAAGTGACATTCTCTCAGGGTTATGGGTCTTGACCTTAAAGCCAAGTCAAGCAATTTTTACTTATAAATACCTAAGAAAATAGCTATTTATAACTGGGTGATATCAAATTAAACCCCATTTATCAGTGGTTGAAACTACCTACAGATAACAGTCTCAGGGTTATTTTGTATATTTACTGAAATTATTCTATCAACTTAGATACTCCATCTAATGTAATATTTCGCAAACAAATAATAATACTCAGTCAATACAGATAAATACTGAGTCATCAAACAGATATATCAGTATTTTCACGATTAAACTCAATAGTCACGATATTTTTTGCTTGCTTGATAGAATAATAAAAAGATTATTTTTGTCAATCTATAGATAGATAGATAAAAATAATCCTTATTCTTGCTGATGCCAAAATATTCCAGAATCAACAGCAGAAGCTAATTTTTTACTATTAGTAAATACATTAAAAAAGCCGCCAATAAATAGGGCGGCTTGGTTAAGCAATCGGAGGGTATTTACAGCCTAGTCTAGTAATTTAGTAATTGCTGTAGCAAAATTGGCACTTGTTTTGGAATTTAGCCTTGAAGAAGGAAGAAGGAAGAAGGAAGAAGGTTTGAGCGGGGTTTTGAGATAGGGACAAAGGACCCCAACTCAAAACAGACAACCGCTTTCATCAAATCCGGAAAAATCTGCCAGCCTCATCAGCAGTTTATTGGTTTAGCGGCATATATCTTGGCGGAAAAATCGCCCTTTACCAGAAATTACCAGGTTTGATGTGTGGTACACTGGGGCGAT
>JASJDS010000321.1 GCA_030065055.1 Calothrix sp. MO_192.B10 | reverse complement strand
GGTGACTTTTGGGATATAGCCTTGCCATATCTTTTCTGCCAGCCTTTAACACTTACGTTCTCGGTTTTAATATCATTCCCATGACGTAATATCTCGTTTACCAGCTTTCTATTTTGGGATTTAGCATAGCTTGTTAATACAATGATTGAGGAGAAACACGGCGATTAAAATCGCTTTCCGTCGTACTAACCCAGGTTTAAAAACACTGGGCTTGCGTCCTCCTGGTTATTTCTTGTCATTTTGTACTTCGTCGATTGGTACTTGCTTCATTCCTCTGTTGTTAAACATCACTTAATCCCAGCCTACGTCGCATCTCTTTGCTAGATATTCCTCCCTCAGCACGACGACGCGCCCGCGAGCGTTCAATCAACTCGATAAATTTGGGGTTGCTACTCAGGGATATAGTTTCCAAGTCAACATTTTCTAAGGTCATTAGTGCAGCGATTGGTTTACCATTACTGGTAACAATTACTGGCTCTTCAGCAAGATTAGAAGCATACTCAGCAAGGGTTGCATTTGCTTGTGTGATTTCAACAATTTTCATAACTCGTAAATCTCTCCCCCAATATAGACTTGGTTACGTTCTTTCACTCCGATGGCGTTGATATATACAACTGCTTCTGACTCCTCCTCTACATCATAGTAGACGCGCAAATCGCCGATGCGGAGTTCCCAAGGAGCGAGAGGATTAGGACGCATCAGTTTTCGATTTTTCGTCTCAAGCGTTGGCTGATACATCAGTTGTTCATCAACAGTATCTAAGATAATCGCTTGTTGTCGGGCTGTTAAAGATTGCAAATGTACCTCTGCTTCAGGTGAGTACTCTATGCGGTAAGCCAATTTATGAAGGTTTTGGATCTTAACAAGAAGAGTTTAGCTTGAATCCAAAGAATTTTTTGACAATGCTGGCAAATGAAAAGGATTGTAAAGGCGAAATCGCAATTCCTCTGAGTCATTTGTCAAACCTCAAATTAAGTTATTCAACACTATCTCTTGAATTACCTTGAAATCCAGAAAGGAAAACTAATTTTCTTGCTTCACACGGATGAATTTAGACTCACTTAGCTTGCAGCACTGACGCAAAAACCCTCTCAAACTCTCATACCTCAGCTTCCTCTGCGCCTCTGCGGTTAATTTTTCCCCTTATTACTCATCCATAATTCCCAGCACTCCCTTAGTTTTCCTTAATCCACCCATAGGAATTTTCATAATTATTTACAATAGACCTATGTCACAATAAAGCTGGAGAAAAATACTCATCAGTAAAGGAGGGGAGTTATGGTAGTAATCACCGACAAAACCAAGAAAAAGCTCACCATACAGACATTAGACATCGCTCCTGAAACCACCACCATTCGCTCTTTAGATTGGGATCGCGATCGCTTTGACATTGAGTTCGGTTTACAAAATGGTACTACCTACAACTCATTTCTCATACGTGGGGAAAAAATAGCTTTGGTGGATACCTCCCATGAAAAGTTTCGCCAACTATATTTAGATACCCTCAAGGGTTTAATTAATCCTGGTGATATTGATTATTTAATTATTAGCCATACGGAACCAGACCACAGTGGGTTAGTTAAGGATATGCTACAACTGGCACCGGATATTACCGTAGTTGGTTCCAAAATCGCCATCCAATTCCTGGAAAACTTAGTACATAAGCCCTTTGAACGGAAAATTGTCAAAAATGGCGATCGCTTGGATTTGGGTAATGGACACGAATTAGAATTTGTCATCGCTCCCAACCTCCACTGGCCAGATACAATCTTTACCTACGACCATAAAACCCAAATTCTCTTTACCTGTGATGCCTTTGGGTTACACTACTGTACTGATGATACCTTTGACGAAGATTTGGAGGCCATATCTCCAGACTATAAATTCTATTATGAGTGTTTAATGGCACCCAATGCCCGGTCTGTCATGTCTGCACTCAAACGCATGGATGCATTAGATAAAATTGATACCATCGCCACTGGTCACGGTCCTCTATTGCGCCATAATGTAGAAGAGTTGACTGGACGTTACCGCAAGTGGAGTCAAAGCAAAGCCAAGGCAGAAACCACTGTAGGGGTATTTTATGTTTCTGAGTATGGTTATAGCAGTAATTTGGCACAGGCGATCGCTAGTGGTGTTGCTAAAACCGATGTGGCCATAGAAACAGTAGACTTACGAGAGGATTTGGATTTACAAGAACTGCGGGAAATTGTTAGCCGTTGTGCAGGAATTGTAATTAGCACCCCTCCCAGTAGTAATGAAGATATTCAAACAGCCATCAGCACAATTTTAGGCTCTGTGAATGAGAAGCAGGCTGTAGGCGTATTTGAATCCGGTAGTGGTGACGATGAACCAATTGACCCTTTGTTGAGTAAGTTTCGGAATTTAGGTTTAAAGCAAGCTTTTCCGGCAATTAAGATTAAAGAAACCCCTACGGAAAATACTTACAAGCAGTGTGAAGAAGCAGGCACTGACTTGGGACAATGGGTAACTAGGGATAAAAGCATTAAGCAAATGAAATCCCTTGGTGCTGACTTAGATAAAGCCCTAGGTAGAATTAGCGGTGGTTTGTATATAATTACAGCCAAAAAAGGAGATGTTAAAAGTGCCATGTTGGCATCCTGGGTAAGTCAAGCTAGCTTTAAACCCTTGGGAATCTCCATTGCTGTAGCAAAAGATAGGGCGATTGAATCACTGATGCAAGTGGGTGATAAATTTGTCCTGAATGTCTTAGAGGAAGGTAATTACCAAGACTTAATGAAACATTTCCTCAAACGATTTGCCCCTGGTGCCGATCGCTTTGCGAATGTTAGAACCCAAGAAGCTGAGAATGGTTCTCCGATCCTTGCCGATGCCTTAGCATACGTCGAATGTGAAGTTGCCAGCAGAATGGACACCGGCGACCATTGGGTTGTTTATAGTACAGTGTATGCCGGTAAGGTAAGCAAACCAGATTCCCTCACCGCAGCCCACCACCGTAAAGTCGGCAACCACTATTAAATCAGTTGTTAGTTGTGAGTTGATGGTTGTTAGTTGTTAGTTGTTAGTTGTTAGTTGTTAGTTGATGATTGATGGTTGATGGTTGACGGTTGACAGTGTTTAATCCCACATTCCTTCACTCCGGGCGGGGAAACCCCGCCCTTACTCCCTCACTCCCTCACTCCCCTCCCATGTCAAAAAATAAACCCCGCGATGTTCAAGTTTTCCCTGTAGGTACTGATACTAGAGTGCTGCGATCGCGCAGTTGGGCAAGATTAAGGTTCGAGATTGAATATGCTCTTGCCAAGGGTACTACAGCGAATTCCTATCTGATTGAAGGTGATAAAATTGCCCTGGTAGATCCTCCAGGGGAAACATTTACGCAAATTTACTTAGAAGCACTCAAGCAAAGGTTTGATATTACCAAAATAAATTACGTAATTATTGGTCATGTCAATCCCAACCGAGCAGCTACCTTAAAAGCATTACGGGAAGTTGCCCCCCAAATCACCTTTGTCTGTTCTAACCCAGGGGCAATTAATTTACGTCAAACCCTAGAGGATGAGAACTTACCAATTATGGTGATGAAGGGGGAGGAAACCCTGGATTTAGGTAAGGGACATCATTTACAATTTATACCTACACCCAACCCCCGCTATCCCGATCACCTCTGTACCTATGACCCCCAAACAGAAATCCTGTATACAGATAAGCTGTTTGGGGCACATATCTGTGGCGATCAGGTTTTTGATGAAGGTTGGCAAGTATTTCTGGAAGACCGACGCTACTATTTTGAATGCTTGATGGCTCCCCATGCCCGTCAGGTGGAAACAGCCCTAGAAAAATTATCGGAGTTCCCAGCCAGACTTTATGCTCCCAATCATGGACCCTTGGTACGTTATGGCTTAATAGAACTTACCAAAGCATATGGGCAGTGGAGCCAACAGCAAACAACCCAAGATACAACTGTGGCATTAATTTATGCTTCAGCCTACGGGAATACCGCAAGCATTGCTCAGGCGATCGCCCACGGTATAACTAAGGCTGGAGTTAGGGTAGAATCAATTAACTGTGAATTTGCTGAACCAGGGGAAATTCAAGCCGCAGTGGAAAAAGCAGCTGGGTTTATTATTGGTTCTCCTACTTTGGGTGGACACGTACCGACACCAGTACAAACCGCTTTGGGTATTGTTTTATCCACCGCTACTAACAGTAAATTGGCTGGTGTATTTGGTTCCTTTGGTTGGAGTGGGGAAGCGATTGATTTAATTGAAGGTAAGCTGAAAGATGCAGGTTATCGCCTTGGTTTTGAACCCATCCGAGTCAAATTCAAACCCAACGATGTCACCGTGCAAATGTGCGAAGAGACGGGAACGGACTTTGCCCAAGCATTGAAAAAAGCCAAGAAAGTCCGCGCTCCCATTCAACCAGCTACTTCTGTAGAGCAAGCAGTAGGTAGAATTTTGGGTTCCTTGTGTGTGGTGACAGCCAAACAAGGGGATATTTCCAGTGCCATGTTAGCCTCTTGGGTATCTCAAGCTAGCTTTAGTCCCCCTGGACTAACCATTGCAGTGGCAAAGGACCGCGCCCTAGAACCCCTAATGCATTCAGGTAATCAATTTGTCCTCAATATCCTCAAAGAAGGTAATCATTTGGGGTTAATGAAGCATTTCCTCAAACCTTTTGCACCAGGGGAAAACCGTTTTGCAGATGTTGCATCCGAAGATGCTGATAATGGTTGTCCTATCCTCAATGATGCCCTGGCATACTTAGAATGTTCTGTGCAAAGTAGGATGGAAGTAGGTGACCATTGGTTAGTTTATGCCTCTGTGAATCATGGGCAGGTGCTCAACCTTGATGGTGTTACCGCTGTGCATCATCGCAAGTCGGGAACCCATTATTAATGAGGAGTCAAGCGCTTGGCGCAATTCGTAATTTATAATTCGTAATGCCTCTTCCAGAGGAGCTGCGCTAACGTAATTATTACCCCACGGATGAATCCGGGGGCTTGAATAATGAATTTTTTCATCTCATTTTCAACCAGTCAAACACTTGGTTGACAGTGAGGGTTAATTTGAGTTCGGGCAAAACTGGAAGGGCTTGCTCACCCTGACATAACACGGGCTGCTGCTGGGGCTGTAGAAACAAAATGCTGAGATCGTCTGGATCAACAAACCAACCCAGGCGACAGCCATGTTCTAGGCAATGGAGAATATTACCCAATACTTTGTTTGGTCGCTGTTCGGGGGAAAGAATTTTGATTGTCCAATCTGGCGGAAGGTCAAAGTTATCTGGGACGTTACCCTCAGCAGTGAAGGGGATACGTTCCCACTGAAAAACTGCCACGTCTGGAACGATGGAACGCCCCCCAAAAGTACATCTTAATTCTGGGAAGGCATAGGCAATTTTTGCTGACTCTGCAACTTGATTGATAGTGGCACAGAGTTTTCCTTGCAAACGGCTATGTCGTCCCTTGGGCATAGGCTTTTGAATTATTTCTCCGTTGATATATTCACTGGCAGGTTTGGTTTCTGGCTGTTGCAGAAACTCTTGCAATGTTAGTGGCTTGGAGATTATTTGTACCATCCGTCGGATCTTCTGCAAAATCAGAAGGCAAGCTATATAGTTTATTTTAGTTTGAGCCACTCTCAGGTCTGAAGACGCTGAGATTCAGGCATTACCATCTAACTTTTCACCCTTATTGGCTATCTGGTTAGTGGGTAGCCTTTTATCGGACATCTGCTCTGAGGACTTATGACATTTCCT
>JASJDS010000004.1 GCA_030065055.1 Calothrix sp. MO_192.B10 | reverse complement strand
GCGGTGAGTCCACTTGGCGGTGTCGGTTTCCGTCCCGCCAAAGTGGCGCTCGCATAGCGTGCGCGGAGCGCGTAACCCGAAGGGTGTCGGTTTCCGTCCCGCCAAACTTCGGAGGTGAGGTTTTATATTTAATTTGACCTAGTTACTTATTAATAGGATTTTGGATTGTAGATGCTATTGTCAACTTTTTTACTGGTGTTCTGAGTAATCACCACCAGAACCATATTTCCAAGCATCTACCCAACGATGCCAGTAATACAGGTATTTATTAGGTAAATATTTTAACAATGGTTCTAGCATTGGACTCAGGGTAAATAAAACAGCATAAATCCCTAAATTGATGTAATGCACCATCCAATCTAGTAAACTGAATAAACCCAGTTGGGGAATTAGTTTGATGACTAAAATTGGCTGGCTAAAATTGGTTTTTAATAGGGTTTTGGTTAATCCGGGAAACTGTACCACGTCTTGCAAAAATGGCTTGAGTACCGATTCGCCCAAGTTCTGCATTTCCTCAAACACCGCAGACAATAACTGATTAATGCGATCGCTAGGTATCTTTTGATTCACCCCCACACTCATGGCTTTTTGGAATAGCCAGGTGACGCTTAAACTGGGTTGATAGGGTTGGAGTAAGTTCAGTGCTTTTACTGATAATTGTTCAGTTTCGAGTGCTTGATGAATCCCCAAAGTCAAACGCTTGAGGTGACGCAACATGGCACCAAAACCACCAAAACTCAGAGGCGACTGACTACCGCTACTATCCCCCACAGATAGAATGCGCTGCCAAGGTGTTTGTAAAGGACTTTGGCGATAGGAAGGAAAAAAGCCAAATAATGCTCGTTGAAAATTCAGCTGCGCCAATTCCACACCTTGATACTCTGGCAGGAGACGAAAATACTCGTCGAATAAAGCAGTTAATCCTAGATGTTGGGGATCTGCATCCATGTAGGTGAACAGGTATGTGGTTCTACCATCTTTAGCTGGGAAGGCTTCCCAGAAATATTGACATTGGTTTTCTATGGCTGTGAAGGATAACAACAAGTCTCCCGTGGTGTTTTCCGGAAAACCTTGGGCACAAGTTCCCACCACTAAACACAATGCATCGGGTTTCTTCCCCTGTCTGGCTTGTTTGGCGATGGGGGAAAAATGTCCCATACCATCAATTAACAGCCTGGTGGAGAATTGCTGGTTTACCATCACCCCATTGGGATGTACCACCGCTTCCGTAAAGGGAGTATGTTCTAATAACTTTCCCCCCGCAGCTAGAAATCGCTGTTTAATAGTTTCTAGTAAAAATGCGGGATATACACCAATATTTAATACATTCTTTACCCAAACTTCCGTACCGCCAGCAAAACCTACCCTAGCTGGATTATATTCTGTTGCGATCGCTTGATCTAATTCCTCAGGTGTCAGTAAATTTAATTCCAACAATACATCCAATTCTGGGCGGGAGATATTCCATTCCTGCTCCCTCCCCTGTAAAACTCCCCTTTCCATCACAGCTACCTTGACTCCCCGTAAAGCCAAAGCACAACCAATTAAAATCCCTAAAGTGCCACCACAGATGATTACATCCCATTCCACCGTATCTAGGGGTTGTGAATCTTCCGTTATGACTACGGGTATAGTTGTGTTACCTGCCCTCAAAGATGCTAAAGTGCGATCGGCTCGTTCTAATCCAGATACAACATCCCCTGGTAGTTGGGAGAGAATCTCTGTTGTGATGGTCATTTTTCGCTCACCGTAAAAACCCTACAGTTAAATTGTCCTGTAAAGTAGGGAATGTTTCCAAGGGAGACAAGATGAAAATATTTGTCCTATCGCAGATCCATTGTAAAGGCACTGCGGCTTGCGCCCTTGTCATTGGTAAAATTATTTTCATAAATCACTTTTCCCTTTTAACTTGAAAATGGTTGTTAGTTGTTAGTTGTTAGTTGTTAGTTGTTAGTTGATGGTTGACAGCTTAGGTGTAGGAGCCGCAGTAGGGGCGCATTGCGTGCGCCCTTGAAGTTAGTCACCCCCGCATTTTCATAGGCAGGTTGTGGGGCTTTCCCCAGATGAAATCGTTTATCATTATCCCAGTATCACTTTAGCTGATGTCTATGCTGCTTTAGCTTATTACCACGATCATCTAGATGATATTAGACAACAAATTGCAGAGGGAGAAGCTTTTGTTAAAGAAGTACAGGCTGAAACTCCTTCGGTTCTGCAACAGAAATTAAAGAATCGAGGGTGACACAGAAAATTCGATTCCATCTAGATGAAAATGTTAGTAATGCTATAGCAGAGGGTTTGCGTCGCCGTGGTATTGATGTGACAACTACACCAGAAACAGGACTGATAGCTGCATCCGATGCAGAACAGGTTGCTTTTGCACACTCAGGAATTGCTTACTGCACTCAAAACCGGCGCTCAATTGGGGAAATATTGACGAGTTTAATTTTAATTTGGGAAATTCTTGAGCCAGAAGAGATGAGAAATCAACTTGAATTTCTCTGAATAATTTGATTAGTTTTATATGCAAAAAAGCGATCGCATATTCGCTGATTAGTTATATCAAATTTGGATAAAACGAAGTATAGATATCGCTTTACAAAAGACTCCTGATGGTATATTTTCCCCTTTTAGATGGAAGTTAACCAATTTTGCTCTTGTAAACGCTGCCAAGCTTTACGAATATGTTCGGGTTGAAATATCTTACGCTTTCTATCACTCCATTGATGTACTAAGGCAATCGCTTGTTCGCTATCTTTTGCTGGATTTGATTCTTTGTTTGCAACCCAGTGAACTGTGGCTAACAACTCCATCCCATAAGGAGTTTCAAAACCAAATATCAGATTGCTGACTCGTTCTAAACGTTTTTGAACTTCCGGTTCTGTTTTCAAAAAAGCTGCTGCTGCTTCTCTACCTTGTGGTAATACTTGAATTTCCGCACTTTCAGCTTTACTGCTTCCATCTCCATAACCACGAATGTAATGACCTTCGATATGTTTTAAGACATGATTTAGATTGTGAGCGTAGGGACCATATATATGTTTTTCATACTTCAGCTTCAATGGCTCCCCACTTTCTTGGAGGAAATAGGCTAATTTTTGAATTTCTAATTTGGTTGACTCATAACCAGGAATCCCATATAGCTCAAGTAGACGAATCACTAAAGCACGTCCACGAGTCATATTAGGCGTTGTGGTTGCAACAGGCATTTTTTCCGCTGCTGGTGCTCCTACTGGCTCAAAGATAATTACTTGTACATCTGGCAATTGAGCAAAAGCTGATTCTATGAGGGGTTTAACTTCTTTCCAATTTAAGCCACCATTTCCACATCCCAAAGGTGGTATGGCTATCGAAGTGATACCTAATTGCTTAACTTCTGCAATTAAAGCTATCAGTCCACTTTGAATATCTTCTATTTTTGACTTAGCCTTCCAGTGACGCTTGGTGGGAAAGTTAATAATATATCTGGGATTAAATAAACTACCCGTTGCTACAGTAAACATTCGTCCTGGCTGCACCATACCAGCTTTACAGGCTTTTGCATATTGACGAAAGTTTTCCGGATAAGCTCGCTTGAATTGCAAGGCAATACCTTTGCCCATAACACCAACACAATTAACGGTGTTAACTATGGCTTCGGTTTTTTCTTCCAGTAGGTTGCCTTGTTTAAATTCAATCATCTCCTATTGTTGCCTATTATGGAGAAATACGCTATAATCTTATATTTTATCATTTTTGTTTTAGTAATACCAATCAGAGTGAACTTTAACCGGGGTTTGAAGATGAAAGTTTTGCAATATTCGCTGAACTTGTGATTGAGCTGCATTATCTTTTACCCCTATTTCTGTTATTAATGGCCAAGGACAAAATTGATGCACTAAAAATTCTGCCTGTCGTCGGCATTTTCGATCGGGATCGTCTTCAGTATTAAACCAGTATCTTGATTTCATCAGTTTCCAGTCAATTACATTTAATTGTTGAAGATTGTCATAAAAATTGATATACGCCATCACTGCATGACCATCAGTGAAGGCAAACTCTAATTTCTGAGATTCTATTAACTCTGCTTCTGCAACTAAGTAAACTATTAAATCTTGTCCTCCGCTATATCCTTGTACATTACCTTTGTGAATTGTATAAAGCATAGGAGAACGAGGTGCAAAATAAAAAGGTACATAATCATGCAAATGTCCTCCTGCTGCACAAGGAACACGAATTAATGCCCGTCTATCTTGAATATTGACATGAGCAATGTTCTGATAAGTTACTTGTTGTTGTTTGAGCCTATTATTATTTATCAATCCACCTGACTGGAATATAGAGAATAAATTTTGAACATGGGTTATGTGATAAATAGGCGTAGGCATTTATTCATGCTTATGATTTCATCAGATTATCACCCTCAAAAATTATACTATCGAAGATTGATCTAATTTTTGATTGATACCAAGTTGCGTTCTATCATAGTAGTTCGAGTCAATGAGATTGCTGCCTTACGTCGCAATGACTGGCTACTATCTTTGAATGCAACTTAGTATGAGTAAGACTCCTGAAGTTGAAAATATTCCCAGAATAGACCTGTTGTAGAGATTTCACATCGCGCTTTATCCCTACTCCTAGTCGGATAGTCCTTGATTTTTCAGTCAAAAGCTCAAACTCTGCTCCATCATTTTCAAGGCAATTCTCAAATTGGCCTGTGTCCACAACAGAGGGGTTGCATCATTGGGGATATATTTACCATTTTGTAGGTAGTAAAGTTCTGGACACTTGAACTCTTCAAAGGGTGAGTCTTTTCCTGTTAGTTGTCCTAGAGCGCGGTTGAGATAGTGGGTTTGCTGTTCGAGATATTCTTGTTGACGAGTCTTTTGGAACTTCATTCCCCATATGGCTGAAACAATGGGGTCAAAGATGCACCATTGAGCCTCTTCTCCTACTCTTAACTCTCTGCCATTGTCTTTGAACCATTCTTCGCGTTCACTGGAGATGCTGGTGCGGATTTCTTCTGGTATATCTTTGTAATCACGACACCAAAATGAATCTCCTAGGTATCTACAGATGCCATAATCACCTTGCAGATTTTCAACCACATCCACAAGAATCTGATCAGCCATCTCTCCCTCAATGATTTGCAAAGGGTAGATTAAAAAGAGTAAAGCAGCATCATAGCGCCTTTTTTGAGGCTCTGGTTGAATGCATTCTGAAGGGAGAATATTATTCAGCGATACTGTACCTGTATCAATTAACTCGTCCAATAACTGGGTACTAACAGACTTGTCCTTATATTTACAGTGAGAAGCTAAACGAGTATCTGTCAGTAGCTGTTTTAGTGACTTGAGTCCTGCTATCACCACTCCAATACTGGAAGCTTCGATTTTTCTATCTTCTTCCCAGTGTCCACTATCCTCGTCTTGCCAATAAGAAATAGCCTGGAAGTAGAAGGGGAAAAGTGCTAATATTTCCAGTTCTGCTGGTTGAGGATTGAGAAATCCTTCTCTAGCTAATTTGCAGTAAAACCAGAGGAAATATCCTAGAGCATCATTTTGAGCATGATTCCAGTCTTGCTCAATTTCTTCAAGATTGTGTCCATCAAATCGGATATGGGGGCGTTCCATGAAATTGTCTGGGTTGAGCCTTCCTTCAATAATCCCTTCAAAACGCCATTGATACTTTTTGAAGTAAGCCATTAAGGAGTTAACGTTTTTTAAAGCTACTTCCAATTGACCAACAACATAGTGAGAGTAAGCGAGGAAAATATTGTCTCTTAACCAGACATTTGCATAACCTATATATTCTGTATCAGTGCTTACTGCTGCGGCAGGAAATAAGCCATTGTCTAAGGTAGGAAAGATAAAAGTTTTTCTGTCATTTAGGAATGCAGAAAGTTTGAGGATATCACAATTAGTAAACCTGTACTTGATAATTTCTAGAAGTTTCTCTTGATGAATAACTAGCATTGATGCATAACCTGATTAATTAGTCAAAATGGGGACAATCTTATCTTTATATTATATGTTGTTTCAATCAAGGAATATTAGGACTTAGGCACAGTACAAATTGACCTTAGTGTGTATTAACAAAAATTCTTTGTTTGAGCCTTTTTCAAGAGCAGCTTCAGAAAGAATCCTGACGTGGCGATGACCTCTGAAAACTTGCAAAAAGTGTATTTATTTAAGCCAAAATAATATACCATATTTTTGATTTTTTGTCAATACCTATGTTATGAATACCCTCCCTTTCAAGGTGATGAAATCCTTAGCTAAGATTGGTCGTTTCAGCCTCTAAAAAGCTTAAAATCTGACCTGGTGATGCGGATTTTATTGATGTAACTCAGGAGGCAGGGACTGAAATCAAGGAGATTAGTAGATCAGATTGAAAGGGTTGTTTCTAAATACACTTACCCAATACATTTACCCATCGGTTTTTCGGAAAGTCTTATGTTGTTTATATCAACTTTCCCTTGACCTGGTCCCGGTTTAGGTTCAAGAGCTCCTTCCATCTCTTCCTCTCTACAACCTACTTCAAATATAACTGATGAAATAATTTCAAAATCGGGTGACTTTGAGCCGTACTTGTAATTGCCATCAGATAAAAATAAATGCCAGAATTCTCGATTTTCAATATCTAAAGAAAAAGTTTCCCAAGCACTAACTGTTTCGTTGGAAGTCAATTGACAATAGTGTTTTAGTAAAACTTTAATGTAGCCTTCATTGTCCGTATATGAATAATGCCAATGCTGAAGCCAACCATCAACAAGACGAAAACCAACTTCAACATTATCACTGTCGTTTTCAACCTCTTTTCTTAGTCTCATATCAAAGCTGAGATAGCGCATTCTGTTATCCCTAAATCGGGCTGTGTCACCAGAAGCTCGTATGGCAATATTAGCCCCTCCCACAGAATAACTTTTAAATGAAACTGTTAAAAAATTCTCTTTTCTGTCAACTCTTGCGGTTATTTCGCTGGCAGGATTTGTAGATGTATTTGCCCAGAAAAAATAAATAGCATTCTGATTTCTTCCAATTAAATTGAAATTTTGAAAAGTTGTATTGTGAAAGGCTTCGCGATCTTCTTCCTCTCCCCTCAGTCCAAGGAAACGGTAAAGTTCTAAATCCTCATGTTCTAACTGCTTCATCTTGCTTATCAATCCTTGAACTGTTTTACCTCCAGTAACAGTCTGAATAAGTTCTTTACGCTCCTTGGCTCTTTCCTCTCGAGTTTTGATTACTATCTCTTCGAGCTGGATGGTCATGTCCATAATTAATGATTTTCTCATCTCAGACATTACTAATCTAAGAGAACTAATAACTACTTTATAAAAAGTACTTATTAGGAAAAAAACTAAGGCTGTAATCAGTGCTCCTACTATAAGATTCTTCACTAGATCATTATTTGCAGGTATTAAAGGATACAGAAGACCTAGAATAACTAAAGATAATAAAGCTAAAGTGATCTGCCACCATTTTTTGTGGATCTCTTGCCATTGTTTGTTGTTATTATCGAGTTGATTGTTATTGCTCATAGCTTTTACCTGCCTAAAGTTATATCCAATTAGTTTGTACAAATTTGTTGTATTTGTGTAGGGAACTCTTAACCCTCTCTAGTCACTCTGGTAAAATAAAAATAAGAGTCCAATCTTCAACTGTATATAGGTAGAGAATTTGAGCGTTTATTTTTAAACAGAATGGCTAAAATCAATATTTTTCGTACAAGTCCTATGCTGTAATAATCCTAGATTATTCTCTTACGAAAGTGATAAAATAGGGTTAACAGCAACTGTATTGATAATATTTAAGTGCTCGCGCAGGCTACGCCAACAAAAATAAAATATGAGTCCCATACCACTATGGAAGTTAATAACACAAATTACTCATAATTGTTTAGCAACCACAATTCAAATCATCACATAATTTGTCTGGGCAAGTCTAGGATATTGATGTAAATTTTATTAAAAGAGATGGACATTTTTTGCTACGGCTTCTTAAGAAATGTCAAGTTTTGTTCTTACGTGGGTAGGCGTAATTAAATGTAAGACGCTTACCTCACCCCCAGCCCCTCTCCTTAATAAGGAGAGGGGTGCCGTCAGGCGGGGTGAGGTTTTATATTTAATTTGATCCAGTTACTTACTCCTTCATTTGATTAAGTTTTGTTGTTGAAGTTTTTCCAGCACTGATTTTGCTTCTGGGGAATTTTGCCGATAAAATACAGCGGGTTTTCCCATCGGCGCTGATATAGTAATCTTACCTTTACCAGAAGAATTACTATAGATTTTATTACTCCATAAATGAACCCATTCCCCTGCAGGAAAATACACATCCACACTAGTTTTACCCTTTTGCAAAACTGGTTTGACTAAAAACTCACTTCCATAGAGAAACTGATCTTCTAATTCGTATACATTTTCATCATCAGGATAATGTAATACTAGGTGACGAATTAATGGATAACCTTTTGTAGCAGCCTCCTCCATTAACTTGATGCGGTAGTCGGCAAAAGCTGCGTAAACTTTTGCCCAATAACTAAAGGTAGCTAAGGTTTCTGAATTGCAATAAAACTGAACATTTTTATCTGGTTCATTACCTTCGTGAGTCCGGAATATGGGAGTAAAGGCATTCATTTCCATCCAACGGAAAAAAAGTTCCCGCGATCGCACGAAGCCACGACCAAAAAATCGTAATATAGGATTACCAATACTGGTATATCCTCCTATATCGCTATGGTTGAGGCTAAAACCAGAAAATCCACTGCTGAGTAAGCCAGCCAGTGAACTTGGCAAACCATCATTAGGCTTCCAGGTTACGTTTTGATCTCCCAGCCACATACCAGTAGTAATCCCCGGAGTTTTACTATAACCAGCACGGGTAAAAAACCAAGCATCTCCTTGCCGATTGGCTTCTCGGATGGCAGCACGATTGACATTTGCCCAGTCAACTGGGTATTGATTGTGATAAGTTAGTCCAGATTGTTGGCAGTAAAATTTGCCATCAAATTGAGCGGCTTCCCCAAAGTCAGCCATCCAAAATTTCGCGCCAATAGTTCCCAGTATTTCTGTTTTGATAATTTCTTTAAACCATGCTGTGGCTTTGGGATTGCTCCAATCAACTAGCCCTGCTTCAAAATCGGTATTCTGAACTAAATAAGGTTCTCCATTTTCATTTTTAACTAAAAAACCTTGGGTTTTTGCTTCCTGGAATAGATTGCGCCATGAATCATCTTTGTCTGCTATTTGTTCTGGTTTAAATTCTATGAGAAAAGGATTGAGGTATACACCCACGGCAATACCTGCTTGTTCTAGCTCTTTAACCAGTAAGTCCCATTTTGGATACCTTTTGGGTTCAAGTTGCCAATTCCACCATAACTGTTGACCGGCAATAGTTGGGCGTTGACCAACCCAATCCTGAAGCCAAAATCCGGCGATGGGAGTATCTAACTTACGTAATTCCAACCAGACCTCACGTACTTTTTCTGTCCCTCCCTGCATCCCGACTAAAGCTCCAGAGTTGAGCCAGTTAGGAAGAGGAGCCATGCGCCCGGTGTATTCAGTATAAAGTTCAATCAGTTCTAGGGGAGTGTCGCCACAAAGCAATTGTCCTTGCATCCGACTAGATTCAATCCTAATATTGACTAAATCGGGATTCCGTAAGTCAAAAACTGATGGTTCGGTATTGGTTAAAAATAGGGAGCGTCCTTGGTTGGTCAAAAAATGGGGTACTGGAGCATAACTCGAAAAGCGATCGCCACTAACCCCCAAAACTGTCAAGAATTTCGGACCTAGATCCCCTCTGCCAATACCCCCTTCCTCACAAACGATGGGAATTAGATGTCCTTTACAATCAACGTAAGAAAATTGCTCGCCAAAACCGTAGAAATGTTCTGCGGCGGAAGTTACATAACTTAACTGTGCTTGATTCGCTTCTTTGCCGATCAGTTCTAAATCGAAATCAAGCTTATTTTCTCCCGCAACTGTCAAAGACAAGATATATTTGATACTCTCAGTCGTGGAATTTCTCCGCAATAGTAACGAAATGATTCGGTTGAAAATTGATGATTTCGTTTCTAGAACACCACATACAATTAGGGTATTGCCCTCCTGCTCGATGTGAGTAACTGTTTGATGGGAGAACTGTGTGAGATAGGTTTCGTCAATTTCAACTGAGCCTCTATTCTCAACAATCTTGAGTTCTACATTAGCCCCCCCAATAAAGTTTTTGCCTGGGGGTGTTTCCCAGATAATTTTATTGTTATGGCTAATTTGCAGGGTAAACTGTTTTCCTCCACTATCTTGCCAGTTAACGGTAAACTTTCCTAAAGAAAAACTTTGGGCAGGCACAGAACTAGAAACTGTGCCCAACTTGATCTTTTGTCGGCAATTTGCCAGTCCTAGGGGTTGGAAAATCAGGTTTAAGATTCTTTTAAGTATTAAACCTCCGGTAACAGAGTATTTTGGTTGCTGAATAGGGCGAGGCGATCGCCACTGCTGTGGTATATTTTGATTACTCATTTGGCTCTTTACCTGAAAACGCCGCGATTTTGGATAATGTCTCGAAAAGTATCAGTATCAGTAATAGAAACGCGCTTTAGATGGGGATCTTCATCTAGCTCAATGTGATAAAGTCCAAAGTCACTATTGGAATCGAAGGGCAATCCCCATTCACGGTTGGAAGTTAGGCTCCAACAAACATAACCAGTGACATTAACTCCATCTTGTACCGCTCGCTGAATCTGTTGGATATGCAAACGGATGTAGGTTGAACGATCTATGCCATCAGCCTTATCCACACAACCGTTTTCAATTATCATAATTTCCTGATCGGGGAACAAGCGACTGTGAAACTTGAGCATATAGTAAAATATTTCTGGCCAAACTGGTGCATCTCCAAAGCGTCCTACTACTGTATTCATTAGCTTTTGAATGCTAGTCAGCCGTAAATTACTGATACCCCAGTAGTAATCAAGACCAACGAAATCTAATTGACCAACACACTCCGGAGGACAAAGAAACTCTGGTAATTTACCAGCCATTCCCAAGTACCACCAATTACTAGTTAGGCAGGTAGAGGAAACACTAACAAGCTGTTGTACAGGTTCAATAAAACGTATTAGCGATCGCACTAAAGATATGCGTTGTTGAGTATTTGTCGGTTGGAAGACTACTTTGGTCGGATCGTTAAAAATTTGTTGAGCTATAGCCCTTGCTAGGTCAATTTCTAAACCACTATATTCTCCGGTATCAGGGTCGCGGTAACTAAAACCTGGTACATCATCTTTAACTGCTACAATTAGATAGCCACGCTGTTGAATTTTTCTCAGTGCAGTTTTGGGAGAGGCTAAAGGTAAAGCCTTAGTTACTGGTTGAGAAGTCACAGATACATGAAAGTTATGAGTCAGATCGGCAAGAGTTGAGCGTCTTCCTTGTCGAGGTGGTTCGGAAATATCCAGGCTAGGAAAGTAACGGTTGAGGGATTTTTCCCACTCCCCTGATTTTTTAAACCGTTTAATCGCGATATCTACCGCATTCAGTAATTCTCGATTACCTTTAGCCACAGAAGCAGCATAAGGTTCTTCCGTGAGCTTATTTCCAATTAAACGATATTTTCCTGGATACTTTTGAATAGTACCTTGAAGGATAACATCATCAGAAAGGATAGCCGCCGCCTGCTCATATTCAATTACCCTCAGAGCTTCTTCATAGTCAGCAACCACTAAGGAATTAGTTTGGGGTAAAAGTTCCCCTATTCTAGATGCAGCAGTTGAACTTTTGACTACAACTACAGTTTTATGGGCTAAATCATCCAATTGCTCAATGGGGCTATTCTTTTTGACCAGAACTGTTTGACCAGCCAGATAATAAACTTCAGAAAAAGCTAGTTGACTTTGCCTTTCCTGATTTACCGTCAAATTAGCCAGAACTACATCTACTTTTCCCTGTTCTAAAAGTGAGCGCTCAACATAACTTTTTCCTTGAGCAATAAACTCTTCTCGACTACGCAAATTGATGACATTGCGATCGATAAACCATTGTAGCCACCGTGGTAGTCCCAGTAGCATGGGATTAGTACCGACCTTAGCCTGTGGATAAATATCCTTGATTTCAGTACGAGCCTTGGTATGGGCAACAAACAGATTGTGCATTAGTTTACCTAATGCTTCCATTTGATTGGTAAAAGTCGCGCCTCTGGGTAGTCCTGGTGGAATAAAATACTCCCTTTCCCACCAAGGTTTGATATAACCGTAGATTAGCTGACTCGGCTCATTAAAGGTAATCCAATAATCCACTAAATCTCCCAGTCGCCGAGCAGCCTCAGTAGCATAAATTGCAAAAATGGCAGGAAAACTGTCCGCAATCATACCACCTCGACTTTCCACATGGATCGGCCAAGTAAAATGATGCAGACTCACCACAGATTTCATCCCTGCCTCTCGAATGGTTTGAAGTAATTGACGATAGTGTTCAAAAGCTGCATCATCGAACTGGTTCGGCTTAGGTTCAACCCGTGACCAAGCAATAGAAAGACGGAAAGTTTTGCACCCTAAATTTTTTGCCAGGGCAATATCTTCAGGATAGCGATTCCAGAAATCAGTTGCCCTACCACGTAAAGTCTGATTGCGACGACGTTCCCACACATCGCGGATATCTTCCAGCTCTGGTTCATAGGCTTCACATTGGTGATCGGCTGTATTCACACCAAACATGAAGGATTCAGGTAATGGTTGCCAATTACTCATAGTTAATTGTATTTAATGAATATATATATTTGTTGCAACTCATAACTTGCAACATTCTCAATTAGCCCAAATGTCCGCCTAGGAATTAATTCCTAGGCTCAAAGACAAAGTCTGATAAATCAGACTGGGTAAGGTATGAGAGTGCGTTTCAATGCACTTCGTGTACTTGTTGTGGAAATTTATTTCCAGGTGAATTATCGAGCTAAACGACATTGGTGCAAGTTGTTAGTTTAAACCAAACCAGTTGACGGCTTGCTCTATGGTTGGTTCTCAGTTCAGGACTGGTGCAAATCCCAATTCCTGTTGAGCTTTACTCCCGTTTAAAAAATTGACTCTAATATTGATATACAGTAATTTTACAAGAATTACGGATAGACAACATAATTACAGTCATTGCGATCGAAACAATCCCTAAATTCTGGGCTGAGGCTTTTTATCTAGATAGCGATCGCAGTTTTTTACAAAAATTAACCCCGTGGGGCTAAATCAAATCGGACTTACGCAACCATCAGACTTGTAGAGTCACGCACCAACCTCCAATTGTGACAATATCCTAAGTCCTGTAAACATTGATTGTGAGTATGGAAAAGAATTAATACAGCTAAATGCTACTTTGGTATTATTGAGAGAAAATGATGTAGTGCTCTGGCTAACACAATAAAAATACCCAATTTTTTCCAGTTTTGTAAACTGATTTCCGGTTCAGAAATTACATAATTTAGCCCGCTATTGCCGTTTGACCCCAGCCAGAATCCCACGGATTCTATCCCTGGGAGTATGTCAGAATAATTCGTAATTGATAATTGATAATTCATAATTAGTACACACGGATAAATCCTCTTTCTTGAACCAAGCAAAGTTTAAAATTTATCCGATCACAGATTATACAGATTCCACTGTCCGTGTAATCCAAAAATCCGTGGTCCATAAATAAATTTAGGGGCTAATGCACCATTAATTATGAATTAATAATTATGAATTAATTAGTTTCAAGCCCCTCGATTCATCGATGGGGTAGTAATTCTAAATTCTTCATTCGCTCATTCCCCTTGATTTTAAGATGTCTGTGAATAATTTAGTCTCCAAAGTCGAAAATCATTATGACGCTGTAATTATTGGTTCTGGTTTTGGTGGTTCGGTAATGGCCTATCGGCTAGCAGAAGCAGGATTAAATGTTTGTGTCCTGGAGAGAGGAAAAAAGTATCCCCCTGGTGATTTTCCTCGCAGTCCCGACAAGATGAAGAAAAATTTCTGGGACCCTAAAAACAACTTGTATGGAATGTTTGATATCTGGTCATTTCGAGATATCGCAGCAATAGTATCCAGTGGTTTGGGTGGTGGTTCCCTGATTTATGCCAATGTTCTCATTCGTAAGCCGGAAAAATGGTTTGTTAAAGAAGATTTACAAAAAGGAGGATATGAATATTGGCCTGTACAACTGAGCGATCTTGAACTTCATTATGACCGTGTGGAGACAATGTTAAATGCCCAAACCTATCCTTATAACAATAATACTCCTAAAACCCAGGCTTTACAGTTTGCTGCCCAAGAGTTAAACCTGGATTGGTATTTACCTAAGTTAGCCGTCACCTTCGCCAACGATGGTCAGCCACCAGTTACGGGAGAACCCATAGAAGAAAAGCATCGTAATTTACACGATCGCACCCGCTATACTTGTCGCCTTTGTGGTGAATGTGACATCGGTTGTAATTATGGTAGTAAAAATACTCTCGACTATAACTATCTCAGTGAAGCCAAGCGACATGGCGCAGAATTAAAAACCTTGTGTGAAGTTAATTATTTTGCACCCCATGATGGTGGAGGGTATAAAATTAACTACTGTCATTACAATCCCAAAGAGGAGGTAGAAAAGAGCGAACACGTAATTACAGCTAATCAACTGATTCTCTGTGCTGGTGCTCTGGGATCTACTTACCTGCTGTTAAAGAGTCAAAAACGCGGTTCTTTCCCTCATATTAGTAAACAACTAGGAACTCGTTTCTCTGGAAATGGGGATCTAATTAACTTTGCTCTCAAAGCCAACAGAAAGATTGATGGTAGTTATGGTCCAGTAATCACTAGTACCATCCATATGCCAGATGAATTGGATGGTGGTGAGGGTAGGGGTTTTTATCTCCAGGATGCTGGTTATCCAGACTTTGTGAACTGGATGCTAGAAATGACTGAAGCACCAGGAAGTATTAGGCGACAACTTATATTTATTCTTCGCTGGTTATGGGCATCTATTCGCAAAACAGGACTGGTAGATAGCAATCTCAGTGAAGAGATTTCTGAGTTAGTGTTTGGCAAAACAGAGCTTTCTTCTACCTTACTACCTTTGTTGGGAATGGGGAGAGATATCCCTGACGGAATCATGAAATTGCGTAGGGATAAAAAAGGGAATGACCAGTTGGACATAACTCAGAACTTTCAGAATGACCGAGCTTATTTCCAAAGGTTGAGACAGACAATGAAAGATGTTGCTCAGAAACTAGAAGCTCAGTATATAGACAATCCCATCTGGTTCCTCAGACAAACCATCGCTGCTCATCCCTTGGGTGGTTGTCCCATGGGCCGAAATAAAGATGAAGGAGTAGTCAATTGCCATGGTGAAGTATTTGATTATCCTGGCTTTTTCATTGCTGATGGTTCCGTAATGCCAGGACCAGTAGGACCCAATCCTAGTTTAACTATTGCAGCTTTGAGCGATCGCTTTGCTGACCAAGTGATCAAAAACTATAACAAAAATACTTCTCTAAAACCATAGGTAAAACTATTTTATACCTGTTGTTGTCAGTATTCAGGATAACTCTAAACACATATCTTGCACCTTCTCAATAAGTGTAAGGTGGGCATTGCCCACCCTACTCCCATTATTTTATACCTGTCGTTGCCAGTATTCAGGATAACTCTAAACTTTGTTTGTTCGGAACTAATACAGGAGCAAAACCATGAATCAAGTGGAGCAATCTAAACCGAAAAAGCGTTCCTTAATTATGGCTGGAGGTGGTCTGAAAGTTGCCTTACAAGCTGGAGTCTTACAAGTATGGCTAGATGAAGTAGGTCTAAAATTTGACCATGCAGATGGAGCCAGTGGTGGAGTTTTCAATCTGGCAATGTATTGTCAAGGGATGAGCGGCACTCAAATTGCTAACAACTGGAGGAATATACCAATCCTTCAGGGTATGAGTTTTAACTGGATGCAGTATCCCAAATTGCTCTATGCGAGGTCAATTTTGACGATGGATAAATTTCGTCAAAATGTCTTTTCTGCTTGGGGGCTTGACTGGGAGAAAATCCGTGCTTGGAAGGGAGAAGCAACCTTTAATGTTTACAACTTTACCAAACATCAATTGGAAGTTCTGACTCCAGCACAGATGAATGAAGACTTATTAGTCGCTTGTGGTTCTCTACCAATATGGTTTCCCCCAGTAGAGGTAAACGACAACCTTTATATTGATGCAGTTTATCTGACTGATGCCAATCTGATGGAAGCAATTAGGCGAGGGGCAGATGAACTGTGGATTATTTGGACAGTGAGCGAGCGCAGTGAGTGGAGAGATGGGTTTATTGCCAATTATTTCCAGATAATTGAAACTAGTGCCAATGGACATTTTCGCCAAGATATCCGCCGGATAGAAGCAAATAATACAGCGATCGCCAATGGAGGCTCTGGGGAATTTGGTCGTCATATCGAGTTAAAAATTCTCAGTGCAGAAGTTCCCCTACACTACTTAATTAATTTAAGCAGCGATCGCTTTGCCGAATCAGTTAACCGAGGAGTAGAATTAGCTCGCCAATGGTGTCAAGAGCAGGGCATTGTGTCTTCTAATCATGGCGATATACCACCACCCTCTGCTGTTGTGAACAAAATCAGCTTTACTGAACAGATGAAAGGATACATTAACTTCAGTGAATCTGACTACGAACAAGGATTTAAAGCCCAGGAAAAACGCTCTTACTTGATGGTTCGTTTAACTATCAAAATCGATGATGTGGAGCGGTTTATTACTCAACCTCAGCACGATGCAGCGGTGGAAGGCTACATTGAGTGTGAACCATTAGGTGGTCAACTAGCAGTGCAATCGGGAAGTTTCAATCTTTTTGTTGATGAAGGAGACCCTACTCACAAGCACATGCTCTATCGCCTTTACTTTCAAGATCAAAGCGGCAATCCCCTAACCTTGACTGGGTTTAAGGATGTAAAAGACGATCCAGGATTCGATCTATGGAGCGATACATCTACTTTATATACTCGCCTTTTGTCAGGACATATTACACCCGAAGAGGAAGCTCAAGCAGAAATTAAAGCTGCCGGAATAATTCGGATTCATTTGCCGGACTTTGTTAAACAACTGACTACTTTCCGTACTGAAGGTTCAAATATAGCAGCAAGAACCTCGGCATTGACTAGGTTTGGGATCTTTTTCCTCGGCAAACTTTGGGATGTTTATGGTAACCAAGTGCTTTTATATGGACCCTATTAAAATAAGTAACAAGTAACAAGTAATACCATGTCCGTTTAAATAACCGTCATTGCGACCGTAGGGAAGCAATCCCAAAGACCTTGTGTATAGCCCTTCGGGCATTCAATCAACGCGGAGCGTGTCCGTACCGAAGGTCGTCCCAGAGGGACTTAGGACTTATGCGTCGTTTCACTTCGTTCCACGCCTCTTTCAGAGGAGCTACGCTAACGCCGCGGACATACTATGGGTATGCCCCCGGACATGATATAATACCTCTGCCTGAGATCAGAGGATGCAAACAACGAGTAAAATATCGTGACTGCTGCAAAAACTCCCAACTAAGTCCAAAAGAAATTCTCGCTGTTTTTCAATCAGGTAACAATTACCCACATTTACTCAGTTTTGCTCACAACCTACAAATAAATTCACACAACACCTGAATTTAGAATTTAAACCTCATCCATCTTGAGAACTGGAGTTTTCCCTCCAGGGAATAGCAAAAAAATAAATTATCCTGTAGGGGCACGGCATCCACAATATTCTTGTATTGGTCATAATCTTACTGATGCCGTGCCCTTTCGCTCCATTGGAAGTCGTAAGCAAAAAATTTATCAGATTTTTACATTTATAGGACTTACGCACTCGTTACGATAAATCAGTTGTTTGAGATTGCTTCGGAGCGTCGCAATGACTGTAATTATGTTGTCCGTGCGTAAGTCTTGATTTATTCAGCATAAAGCTGAACTTCATCTGCAAAACTTTGCCAACGGACAAATTGAAACTCTCCAGCAATGGAACCCCATGCATGTTCGTCTGTTTCTAGATCCCTTCCTCTATCCAAACTTATAAACCTTCCAGCATCAATTTCAAATTCATTATCAAGATAGGTTTTTTTCCCGTCACGAATCACAACACATCCTTTGCCAGGTTCTACCCTACCTTTAAAACTATTACCAGTCCATTCCACAATCATGTTACATCCCGTCATTTTCTCTAAGTCGTCAGTGTTCATCTTTTTCAAACGTTCCACCTCACGGGATGCACCATAAAATCTTTCTTTTTCTTTCAGGGTATAGTGTTCGATGACAATATTTTCTTCAGTTGGAATCAACTTCATCACCCGCAAACGGTAAGGTTGACTGAGCATATAGTCATAAGCTTGTTCCAAAAATAAACTTACCCCTGACAAAAATTCCCAAGGTAGGGGACGGATACATACCCGGATATGGGCAAATAAGGGGGGATTGTCAAAAGCTTGTTGTTGATTGCTAAAGTCAGCTGCCATCCAGCGAGCTAAAGTTTCAATATCCCTAGAATGAGTCATTCGATTTTGGATTTTGGATTTTGGATTTTGGATTTTACTGGAGTTTAGACTAAATTCTTTTTTGCAGGCTATAACCCTTGTGTAGCAAGCATTTTAGATTTCAGACTCCAAAACAACCGATAAATCATCAAAGCCTTTCTGGATAAGGGTTTGGCGGTTTGGTTGGTAAAAATAGTCTAAACTCCAATTTTAGATTTACTGCAAGTATTTTACGCCTTGCAGGGACGGATCTTGCAGGATAATTTTTGAGCAATTTACGTCTTGGTAGGAGTGAAGGAGGGAAGGAGTGGGGGCGGGGTTTCCCCGCCCGTCGGAAGGATGTAAAAATTAGTTAAGCCTTATCCATGTTGAAGCCTGGAGTTTCTAATTATTCAGATGTGTCATTGCGGCGCTCCGTAGCAATCCCAAAATCATGTTATAAAACTACGATTCTCAAGGTCAACTATGTTGAGTAATAACAATTAACAATTTTTATCTTTTTGATTAACAAGGGTAAGTTAACAATGCTTAAGGGTTTAAGACTGATAATTACTACTACAACTGTATTTTGTTTGTTTTGTGGCTCTGTAACCTTAGCAGCTAAGAAAAAGCCGAAACAACCAGATAAGTTTCCCCCTAATCCTTTAGAGATTACTGCCCCCGATCCCTTGCTTCCTCGTTCTCCAGGGAAACAACCTTTAACTGAGTCAGAAAAGCAACAGTTGTCAGCAGCACTGGATCAATTAGATACAGAAGCAGCTGCCAAATTGCAAGCAGGAGATAGGGTAGGTGCTTTTGAGACCTGGAATCGGGAATTACGATTGCGGCGATATTTGGGTACCCTACCAGAGATAACAGCACTGTCAAGGGTGGGTGCGATCGCTTATAGTAAAAACAACAGGCAGCAGGTACTATACATTACCGAGCGATTACAAAAAATTCAAAAGCCCATACAATCTCAAGCCCAGCCAGATTTGGAAATTCTCCAGGCTCTAGGTCTAGCTTACCAACAAGTGCGATCGCCCGAACTGGCTTTAACAGCATACGAACAAATTTTGACAGTGGTGCGCCAACGAAAAGATACCACCAAGGAAGTAGAAACCCTGAATATCATGGGGGAGCTACATTTAAGTTGGTTTGATTATCCCAAAGCAGCAGTTACCTATGAAGAACTATTAGCATTGGCTACTACTAGAAGGGATGGCAATAGTCAAATCATCTACTTACAAAAGTTGGTTTATGTATATACCCAAGCTAAAGAATACCAGAAATCAATTAAGTTTAGAAATCAGTTAGTAGAGATTTATCGTCAAAATAATAACCTGGATTTAATTCCTACATTAAAATTAGCGATCGCTTCTGATTATGAATCCCTAGCAAAGAAAAATCCAAATTTAATTCAAGAGGCTTTTAAAAATTATCAAGAATCATATACAACTGCTTGGAAATTACAGCAATATGCCCGTGCTGGAGAAGCTTTACGCAAGTTAATTGCTCTTTACCGTGCTTCTGAACAAATCGAAGATGCTTTGCAAACTAGCCAAATTTTATTACAGACTGAGAGATTAGCTGTCAATTTTTATGGTTTGATGAATGCCTATGACCAAATAGGACAGATTCATGTAGAACGCAAGGAGTATTCACAAGCCCTGAATGCTTTTCAAAAAGGATTAGAATTTGCCCAACAACTGAAGCATGATGAAAATTACTTCAATCAACAAATTCAGAAAATATCAGAACAAATGTCTCAATAAACGTAGTCTCTGTAAACCAAAAAGTTTTTCCCTTAAAGGGTTGGATAATGAACCGCATTAGCGTGACCCTTAGAGGTTGTTTCAAAGCGCAAAAAGCGCGTTAGACATGAAGTGGCTTCCCGTAGGGTAGAAAGAGAAGGAGAGGATAAGTATAGAACTTAGTTAACACAGTAAAATTAATGGGATGAACCACTAGTACGTCGCGGCGGAAATAAAGCAACCATTTATAAAAGGTCAAAGCTAGAAAACACAGTACTTTTGACCCCTTCGGGGTGAATCCTAAGCCCTTCGGGCACGGCAAAGCCGAACGGATACGCTCCGCGTTAGCGTTAGCTCCCCTGTTAGCGAAGCTCTCCCGAAGGGAGCAAGGGGCACGCCATTTGCTTTATGCCGGGGCTCGCGCAGCGTATCCGCAGGATTCACCCTTTCGGTAGTTGTTCATGGGGGAAACCACGCCATTTGCACAAGCGTGGGAAACCCACAAGACCGCAATGGCTCCCCAAGACCACACTACCTCACCACCGCAATGGCTCACTTTTGACTGACGCGCAGCGGCACTAGGGTGTAGTTTTTTTTTGCAACAACGGGATGCTCCCATGCCGTGTCTCTACTTCATGAAATTTTTATTGTTTAGGAATAAAAATCAATAAAGATTTAATGAAGATGGATATTATCTACTTTATTTTTCCTGACGATTATCCTATTTTGAGATCAATAATTATCAGGATTTCAATTTAATCAGTGGGGAAGATAATCACTAGCTATCTGCATAATACTAGTGATTAATTATAAATTATTCGTTTAAAAAAAACCCATGAAATTGATAGCTGTTCATGCCGTTTGTGTGTGAGGCTGCGCCAAACTCTGCTGCAAAAGAATGCTGACAGCATAGCTTGAAGGCAGCTGTTAGTTTGGCGTGTCTTGATATTGAATACGGTAAGACCGATCTGATTTAACCCCTTAGTCAGGTTTTCTCAGCGATCTACCTGGTTTTTCTAGCAAAGTAAGGAGAATTACGATGGCAGCAAGTTTAATACTTAACGGCACACAGACACTGGTACCTGCCGGGATGAATATTAACGCCAGCAATGACGACAAGTTTTTCCAGAGCGAGATGTCGATGGCAATTAACCCGGTCAACCCATTGAACGTTGTGGCCTTTAGCGCACAGCATGGAACGATTGATATAGGCCTCTATTTTTCAAACGACGGCGGGGTACATTGGAAGCCGACGAGAATCAACAATGTTGTAGACGGCTTACCTGCGGGCGATCGGTTCGATCCTTCTGTTGAGTTTGATGCCAATGGAAACTTGTATGTAGCTTACGGATTCCAAGACCTTGCTACAAACACGACGAATCTAGTGGTAGCCCGCAGCCAGAATGGCGGTGATAGCTTCAATCAGTTCAGCGTTGTCGATAGGCAGACAAATTTTGTCGATAGCCAGATGAATAATATCCTGGGTGTTGATAAGTGGCACATCGCAACTGGGGTAGATCCCTCAACTGGCAATGAGGCCGTGTACGTCGCCTACACGCAAAACGTACAGGAATCAACCGCTCCAAACGTTCTAGGACGCGATGCACGTATTGTAGTGGTTGGTTCAAATGATGGTGGCATCAATTTTACCGCGCCGCTCATCATCAACGATTCTTCGAATGATGGAACAGATCCTTTCGATTTTTTCGCCGATCCAGGGGTTGGTCCGCATGGCGAGCTTTACGTCTCATGGCATGACACCAACAACGGCACTATCCTAGTAGACCGTGACCTCGATGGACTATTTGCTAGTAGAAATACATTCGGAACCGACGTGACCGTTGCGATGTTAAACGACAGCTTACTTTTTACTGGCGTTCCAGCTCAACGGAGACGTGGAATCTTTACTGGACCAGTACTGGACGTAGACCGTAATAACGGGCGAGTTTATATCGTCTACACAGACACCACAGCAACTAAGAACCTCCCTGATACAGACATCTTTTTGGTTAGTTCGAATAACCAGGGCACTAATTGGTCGCCTTCCCCAGTCGCCGTTGAGCAGAGCACAGGCACTGATTTTCTGCCCTGGATCGATGTAGATCAAACAACCGGTAGTGTGAATGTGATTTACTACACAACTGATGGAGACGTGAGTACTGGTAATGATGACGTCAACGTGCGAGTACGTACCAGTACGGATGGCGGTGCTAGCTTCCCGGTAGCACAATCAGTTAACCTTTCCACAGCTACGTCCAATGCCGGTGCTAGTAATTACGTGGGAGATTTTTTAGAATACATTGGTCTGGCAGTTCTCGATGGCACTATTCACGGTTTGTGGTCCGATAATCGGGGTATGGCATCGGATCTTGAGGCATTTACAGCCAGTGCCGCCACCACTTCTGCGGGTAACGTGTTGAGGGTCACAGGTGACGACAACGACGAGACCGACGACCTTATCTCCATAAGCCTCAGTACCGTTAATTCGGATTTTTTAGAAGTCTTTGTTAACGGGGAACGGCAATTTACCGGATTGTCAGCCTCGATCAGCTCGATTGAGGCGTTCGGTCTGGCGGGTGAAGATATTTTAAAAAGTCCAGCTAGTGATGACCTACTTGATGGTGGCGATGGTGATGATAAATTATTCGCTGGTGATGGCAATGATACCCTGCTTGGTGGTGATGGTGATGATACCCTGCTTGGTGAAGCGGGTAACGACAAACTAGAGGGTAACGATGATGATGATAAGTTATTCGGTGGTGATGGTAACGACAAACTTGATGGTGGCGAAGATGATGATAAATTATTCGCTGGTGATGGTGATGATACCTTAATCGGTGGTGATGGTGATGATACTCTGCTTGGCGAAGCAGGTAACGACAAACTTGATGGGGGCAAAGATGATGATAAATTATCCGCTGGTGATGGTAATGATACCTTAATCGGTGGTGAAGGTGATGATACCCTGGTTGGTGAAGCAGGTAACGACAAACTTGATGGGGGCAAAGATGATGATAAATTATCCGCTGGTGATGGTAATGATACCTTAATCGGTGGTGAAGGTGATGATACCCTGGTTGGTGAAGCAGGTAATGACAAACTTGATGGTGGCGAAGATGATGATAAATTATCCGGTGGTGATGGTAATGATACCTTAATCGGTGGTAATGATGATGATACTCTGCTTGGTGGTAGCTCTCAGGATAGACTCTTCGGTGACGCGGGTAACGACAAACTAAAGGGTAACGATGGTGATGATAAGTTATTCGGTGGTGATGGTGATGATAAGTTATTCGGTGGTCAAGGTCAGGATCAACTGTTTGGAGATGCAGGTGACGACCTCCTCTATGGTGGCACTGGGGATAACACCATGACTGGTGGTGCTGGTAATGACACTTTTGTCTTATCTACTGAAGGTAAGAACAATATTATTGACTTTCAAGATGGTCAAGATTTGTTGGGCTTAACTGGTGGATTAACTTTTGATTCTCTGTCTATCTTTGGACAAAACAACGGCACCTTTATCAACACTAGTAACAATCAACCATTAACTTTCTTGGCTAACGTGAATCCCAATCTGCTCACGGCAGATGACTTTATCACAGTGTAAACTCACATCTATTAAACCTGAGTTCGGGATAAGCTGAAACCCTCATTACACCATTGCTTGATTCTGGGATATGTCAACGTATTTGCCTCGTTTGAGCTATTCAAGGTTAAATAAACCGGGATTACCCGAACTGAGGTTACGTATATTTCTCACGTTAATTTTAACTCCTAACACCGAACTCCTAACACCTCACTCAGGTTATTAAGGGAATTCCAAACAATAAATTATCCTGTAGGGGCACGGCATCAGTAAGATTATGAGCTATGGGAGAATATTGTGTATGCCGTGCCCTTTCACCTGATTGAAATTGAATATTCTATGCCTAGTTAAGAGGCAAACTGCAAAGTTGCAAGAATATCCCGTCACAATCTTTGATTTGATGGAGAGAGTGTCAATGATTGGCTAGAGGCAATAATAAACGACTAAGGACTCGATGATCTGGTAATTGATTAATTTGTAATTCTCCTCCCATCTTTTGAACTAATTGTTGACAAACAACTAAATTAAACCCTATAGGTTGGGAAACATAGTCATAATAATTAATATTTTTAGATTGATTTAGAGCTAAATTTTCTAATAATTGTAAGTCAATATTTCCCAGATCAGTAATTGATATTTCTAGATTACTTTCATCTAAACGACGACACCAAATGTCAATTCTTCCTCCAACATTAGAGCGTTTGCAAGCAGCAAGCAAAACTTGATAAATCACCAATTCTATTTTGAAAATATCACCAGCGATCACTAAGGAAGATTGAGAACGATGAGAAGAACGAGTGCCACCATTGACTTCGTTTGGTTGTGAACCTAAACCATGTACTCCTACCCAAAGTTTTTGCTGTTGCAGTAAATCATCAACTCTCTCTAGGGTTCGTTTTAATAAAGTAGCAACGGGTATTTTTTCATTACTTATATTTAACTGCCACTGTTCGGTGTTAAGTAATTCAGTCAAATGAGGAGTAACATAATCTAATTGTCTAATTATTGGTTGATAGCGGATATTTGCATATTCACTTTCCGGAGCATCTTTGATGTGATTTAATAGGGTAGATACGTTTCTTTGCACATCTGACAAATATTGATGTTTGTACCAATTTAATTGTTGTAGCTCATCAGTTTGAGACTGAAGCATTTGAGTAGTGTGTAGCCATCGTCTTGACCAAGCTAATTGACTGACTAAAACCTGTACAGCTTCTATTCCTACTTCTGACCATTGACGCTGGGAATGGTCTGCAATTAATATTACCGCATTTAGTTTCTCTTCTGTGGTAGTACGGACTGGAAACAGTAAAATTTGACTAATACCATCGCCAATTAGCCATTTCTTACTCTCCTCAGGAATATCATCAATACAGAAACTCAGATAACTCTCTGTGACTAATGCCCATTGAATGAGGGCTTCTGTGGCAATATCAATAGGAATACTTATATTAATTTTGTAGTTTTCCTCAGTAATTATGCCAGGAAGAACTGTTGCGACTAGATCTCCTGGTTTCCAAGATAGTAAAGTGACTAGAGGAGCTTTGATAGCGTCAGCAATTCGCTCCAGGGTGCTTTGTTCAAGATAGTTTTCTTCTACCTGAGTATGGGGATTTTGGGAAGTTTCCAGTAGATTGAGAGATTCTTGAAAGCTATGTAAAATCTTTTGCTGCTGTTCATGTTGGGTGTGTAACTGTAACTGACGGACAATTACCCCAATCTGTTGGGCGATGACCAAAAGTAGTTCTTGCTCTTGGACACTCCAAGAACGGTGAGATTCGCCAACAACGAGCAAGATAGCATCAGGCCTATGACCCTGACGACAATTACTGATAAGTAGCGATCGCGCTCCTGCATTGAGTAAGTTATCACGCCAATTATAAAATCGTAAATCCTCCTCTAAATTTTCAATACTAATGGTTGTGGTAGCTCTGTGTAATAAATTATGATCAATTTCTTTGAGTGCCTCCAACCCGAATGTCAAGGGATAACGGTTGTGGGACTGATTTTGGTATAAAAACTGATAGTTATTATTTTCTTGGTTATACTGCAATAATAAAAACCGGGTAGCTGTCAATCTTTCTAGAACCTTAACAGCACAACTACGTAATATTACTTCTAATTCTTGATGGCTGTATACAGCTTGGGCTACCTGACTAGTTAACTCAGCATCTGCTTGAATTTTTTGGATAGAGGTCTCTATCGTATCTAAAGGTGAAACCAAGGAAATTAATCCCGCCGCCCCCTTGACGAAACTTTGTTCTGCTTCAGTCCAGTTGCGAGATTGATGATTTTCCACCGCCAAAAAACCGAGCAAGTCTTTTTGCCAAATAATGGGTGCAGCCAGTACACTCCGAGCCTTCAAGCGTTTTAGTAGCTGTTTGGTAAAACTACTTTTGACAGAACTATTGTTGTCTCCCATCCAAACAACTTGATTAACTGCCAAAGCATAATAAAAATCACTCAACTCATCCAATTTAATTCCCCCTAAAACTGGCTGAGTTTGGTGAAAACCAACTTTCCCTGGTTGATTGCTTACCCGCAACCAAAAATAACGATGTTGCCTGTCAAACCAATAAATATTAGTGCGGCTAGGGTTAATCAATTGATGGGTAGTATGGACAACATTTTCTAGCCTTTCTGACAAATTTTCTAGGGTTTGTAAACCTTCTAGGAGTTGCAATAATGATTTTTCTGGACGCTTACTCTGCTGATATTGCCATTCCATTTCATGCTGATACAGCAGTACTCCCAACTCACCCATTACCATCATTAATTTGGCTTTAGTCTCACCTGCCAGCAAGTAGCCCCAGCGTTGGTTGCCCAGTAGTGCTACACCCAAACAATGTCCT
Organism: Calothrix sp. MO_192.B10; assembly: GCA_030065055.1. Classification (GTDB taxonomy): domain Bacteria; phylum Cyanobacteriota; class Cyanobacteriia; order Cyanobacteriales; family Nostocaceae; genus Calothrix_A. The sequence continues at coordinate 34,126 of JASJDS010000004.1, read as the reverse complement.
TTATGGCGCAGTGGCAAAATCATTGCCCCTTGAATTTTGTGCTTCTGTGCCAATTCTTGCCATTTATGGGCACGGGTTTCTGAACGTAAATCGGCTACACCCACAGCACGTTGCTCGATGACTACCTGCTCTAATAAAGTCCCAGGATCGAGTAAGACTCTTTGTCTAGCAAAATTGCGATCGCCATTAGGAAGAATACCATCTTTACCAATCAAGGTATGATTGAGGCGATGGTAGACAGCAATCCATATGAAATTATAATCATATTCTTGTTGGAGATATGCAATTGTTGTGGCAATCAAAACATCAAGATTATCTCCGTCCCTCAAATTTTGGAGAAAACCCTCAAGAGAAGTTAGTGGATGTTGTTCGGCGGCTTTAGTTTTTTGTTGCTGCGCCATCTGATGACCTAATGGTTGAAAGTAGCTGGTTAATATTTAACATTCCCACACCTAAGCTTAAAGTCTTAAGTGATTAAACTGATATATATGCTGATTATGTAGTAAAAATAATTACCCAATAATATGAAGCTGGTGCGATCGAATTAGCCTTTAACAGCAACGTTTTTGGGACCATCTCAAATATTTAGGAATTACGCAACTGGCATATTTTTTCTGTAGGGGAGGCAAAATGCGGTGTAGATTTTCTGCCCGCATTATTGCCGTTGCGTGACGTTGCGAGAATATTTGAACGTAGCAATCAGACTTGTAACATCACGCACCAATTACCGATTGTGACAATTGCGTAAGTCCTGATATTAAATCTTGTAGTGCCCAGAGAAGCGTGTTGCGTGGAGTTTGTGGATTTTCCCTATTGATTTTCTCCTTCACTCCCTCACTCCTTCCCTCCTTCCCTCCGGGCGGGGAAACCCCGCCCCTACTCCTTCCCTCTTCCTCCGGGTTTTGGCATAAAGTAATAAGTACAACAGTATGTGGTGAGTGGAATGCAAGGTCAAATTGTGGGTGGACGTTACCAAATTATCCGAAAGATTGGCAGGGGTGGTTTTGGTATTACCTTCCTGGCTGAAGATATTCAACGTCCAGGAAATCCCCAATGTGTTGTCAAGCAGTTTCAACCTAGAAATACCGATCCTGGCACATTAAAAGCAGGAAAAATTCTCTTTGACAGAGAAGCAGAGGAGCTGGAAAAGTTAGGCAACCATGACCAAATTCCCCGACTGTTGGCACACTTTGAAGAGAATCAACAATTTTATTTGGTACAAGAGTTAATTGAAGGTCATGACCTTACTCAAGAAGTATACTCTGGTAAGCAATTGAGTGAAGCTGAAGTCATCCAATTGTTAAAGGATATTTTAGAAGTTTTAGCATTTGTTCATAAACAAAACCTTATTCATCGGGATATCAAACCTTCTAATATTATGCGTCGTAAATCTGACGGCAAGATTGTATTAATTGATTTTGGTGCTGTTAAACAAATTGCAGAGTTAGAAAGCAATCCCCAGGGACATACTACTTTTACTCGTTATATTGGTACTCCCGGTTATATGGCGAGCGAACAAGCCAAAGGAGATCCTAAGCTTTGTAGTGATATCTATGCGGTGGGGATAATTGCTATTCAAGGGTTAACGGGTTTGCATTATCAGCAGATAAAAACAGATGATAAGACAGGGGAAATTGAATGGCAAAATAATGTGAACGTTAGTCCCAATCTGGCAAATGTGATTAATAAAATGGTGCGTTATCATTTTCCAAAGCGTTACCAGTCTGGGGAAGAGGCTTTGCAAGGTGTGATGGAGTTGATGCCTAAACCTCATCCTCAGCCTAAATCTCCACCTCCTTGGAAGGCTTTGGTAGGGGTGGTATTGGGGACTGGGTTAATTGCGTCGGGGATAATTTTTTACATATTTAGAAGTTCTGCACCCAATTATTTACTGTATCCAAATTCTACTTATGGAATTCAAATAAAATATCCGGAACGCGGATGGGAAATACAAAAACAAGGTTTACCTGGTGAGGTGGTTAAGTTATTTCCTACTAATCAAACAACATCTTGTCCTCTAGATGTGTTTATTAATGTTAATGATTTCCCAGAAGGTCAAATATTCTCTTTAGATGAATATAAAAATATTGCTTTGAATAAGATTAAAGATAATAATCCCAAGACGAAAATTACAGATAATTCAAATTCAAGGACTACGTTATCTAATTTTAGAGCTTATAAGTTAGTTTATAATCGTCAGGATGGGGAATGTAATTTAAAGGTAATGGAGATTGGAACGGTAAGAGGTGGTAAGGCATATTTTATTACCTACACAGCAGAAGAAAAGCAATATTCTCAATTATTACCAACAGTAAAAAAAATGATTAATTCGTTTCGGATTGTGGAAGGGATGTAGGGGCGCAATGCTTGCGCCCTTGTCAACCGCTTCGCGGAAGTCAAAAGTCAAAAGTCAAAAGTCAAAAGTACTACCCCATCGATGAATCGAAGGGCTAATGAAACTCAGAAAACATTTTTCCTCTCCACGGATAAATCCGGGGGCTTGTATCCAGTCTATTTTTTGGTCATTAGTAAAATCAACGCTCAGACAATCGCCACAGCTTTACAGTCTTATCCCTACTAGCAGAAACAATGGTTTTACCATCCGGACTAAATGCTACACCTTTGACCACATAGCCATGACCTTTGAGGATTTGCAATAACTTTCCTTGAGTATTCCACAAATGCACTGCCCTGTCATGCCAACTACCACCGGCAATGACTTTGCCATCCGGGCTAAATGTGACAGTGGTAATATAATCCTTACGGCTATTATGAATGGTTTTCAACATTTTCCCTTGTAAATTCCATAGTTTCACCGTCTTGTCATCACTGGCAGAGGCAATTGTTTTCCCATCTGGGCTAAATGCTACACTTTCTACATCACCACGATGACCATAAAAGGTTTGTAACTCCTGACCGAGTAAATTCCACAGTTTTAATGTCTTGTCATTACTACCTGAAACAATGGTTTTACCATCGGGACTAAAAGCAATGCTTCTGACCGAACCCTCATGGCCTTGAAAGGTGTGTAATAACTGACCCTGGGTATTCCACAGTTTAATCGTATCATCAAGACTGGCGGAGGCAATAGTTTTTCCGTCTGGGCTAAATACTACACTATTAACAAAACTTTTATGACCTTCCAGGGTTTTTAATAGCTGTCCCTGGGTATTCCATAGTTTTACCGTTTTGTCCCAACTGGCGGAGGCGATGGTTTTGCCATCCGGGCTAAATGCCACACCAAAGACTGGTTTGCTATGACTTCTCAGGGTTTGCAATTCTTTTCCCTGAAGATTCCACAACTTGACTGTGTCATCCGAACTACCAGAAGCAATGGTTTTACCATCGGGACTAAAGGCAACGGTGTTAAGCACAGAGGTGTGGCCTTCCATGGTTTTAGCCAGATAAAATTGCCCAACGGTTGATGAGCTGGGTGGGAAGGATGAAGATATCTGTGATGATGTAGGATTTTTGGGTGGGGAAGTTGCTATTGATGGCGCAAGTTTCACCACCTGATTAATGGGAATCGCCAAATAATCCGTTCCTGGGGAACCGGGACTAGTAATTGCTCTGCCATTAATCCCTACTAACATCCCTTCCTCATCCAGCACCGGACCACCACTCATTCCTGGTCTAATTTCATTACTATACACCCAGCCATAACCATCCTTGGCAGAGTTAAGGATGCGATTAATTACCCCGGTGGAAAAGTTGTAGCAGCGTGATTCTTGACAGGTTCTATCAGGGGTCATCCAACCCGCAGCATGAACCGTTGTACCTTCTTTGATTTGGTTGGAGTCAGCTATTTTGGCGGGTTGGTAAGTTTGATTGCTATTGAATTGTAAGATGGCTAAATCAACCCCGGATAAGCGGCGCATTTTCTTGGAGTTTACTTGGTAACGCTTACCATTTTGAGTTTGGATGGTGTAGGTTCCTGCGGTGTCTACAACGTGCCAATTGGTAACTACTGTGTAGGTGTTTCCTTGTTTCTTAACTATTACCCCAGTTCCCCCTGGTTTTGGTCCACTGATACGGACTGTAACCTGTCTGGCGATGTTGTTGACTTCCACTGGGGTTAGTGCCACTGTGGCCTGTGGGGAGATTACTGCAATGGTGGTGGCGATGATTGCTGTTGAGAGTTGGGGGGATAATTTCATGGGTATAAGGGATTCATAAATATTATTTCTATGTGTGGGGTAGATAATACGGAAGTCTTAAAATATTTATATGTAATTCAATTAACTTGATATGATTTGCATATCAAATTTAGCGCCCAGACAATCGCCAGAGTTTAATTTGACCGTCCTGGCTTCCTGACACTAAAGTCCTGCCATCGGGGCTTAAGGCGACGCTGTAGACATCATTATTATCACTGGTGAGGGTTTTGAGTTGTTCGCCTGTGGCCACATCCCAGATTTTGATGGTATTGTCTCTACTCCCAGTAGCTAAAGTCCTGCCATCGGAACTGAAGACGACACTGATGACCCAATAGCGATGACCAGAAAGGGTTGTGAGTTGTTTGCCACTGGCCACATCCCAGATTTTAATGCTGTTATCCCTACTCCCAGAAGCTAAAATTTTGCCATCGGGGCTGAAGGTGACACTGTTGATTGAAATGCGATGACCACTGAGGGTTGTGAGTTGTTTGCCACTGGCCACATCCCAGATTTTGATGCTGTTGTCCTCACTCCCAGAAGCTAAAATTTTGCCATTGGGGCTGAAGGCGACGCTGTAGACCTTATTGCTATGACCAGAGAGGGTTTTGAGTTGTTTGCCACTGGCCACATCCCAGATTTTGATGCTGTTGTCCTCACTCCCAGAAGCTAAAGTCTTGCCATCAGGGCTAAAGGCAACGCTTTTGACCGAACTGCTATGACCAGAGAGGGTTTTGAGTTGTTTGCCACTGGCCACATCCCAGATTTTGATGCTCTTGTCCCTACTCCCAGAAGCTAAAATTTTGCCATCGGGGCTGAAGGCGATGCTGTTGACCGAACTGTTATGACCAGTGAGGGTTTGGAGTTGTTTGCCTGTAGCTACATCCCAGATTTTGATGCTCTTGTCCCAACTCCCAGAAGCTAAAATTTTGCCATCGGGGCTGAAGGCGATGCTGTTGACCGTATTGCTATGACCAGAGAGGATTTTGAGTTGTTTACCTGTAGCTACATCCCAGATTTTGATGCTCTTGTCCCTACTCCCAGTAGCTAAAGTCTTGCCATCGGGACTGAAGGCGACGCTGTTGACCCAATGGCTATGATCAGAGAGGGTTTTGAGTTGTTTACCTGTAGCTACATCCCAGATTTTAATGCTGTTGTCCTCACTCCCAGAAGCTAAAATTTTGCCATCGGGGCTGAAGGTGACACTGTTGACCTTATTGCGATGACCAGTGAGGGTTTTGAATTCTTTGCCACTGGCCACATCCCAGATTTTGATGCTGTTGTCCTCACTCCCAGAAGCTAAAATTTTGCCATTGGGACTGAAGGTGACACTGTTGACCTTATTGCGATGACCAGTGAGGGTTTTGAATTCTTTGCCTTTGGTCACATCCCAGATTCGGATGCTGTTGACACCTCCAGAAGCTAAAGTCCTGCCAAACTCCTTCGGAGACGCTGCGCGAACAGGGCTGAAGGCCACGCTGTAGACCGAACTGCTATGACCAATGAGGGTTTGGAGTTGTTTGCCTGTGCCTACATCCCAAATTTTAATGCTCTTGTCCTTACTCCCAGAAGCTAAAGTCCTGCCATCAGGGCTGAAGGCCACGCTGTAGACCGAACTGCTATGACCAGTGAGGTTTTGGAGTTGTTTGCCTGTAGCTATATCCCAGATTTTGATGCTCTTGTCACTACTCCCAGAAGCTACAATTTTGCCATCAGGGCTGAAGGCTACGCTGTAGACCGTATTGCTATGACCAGTGAGGGTTTTGAGTTGTTTGCCTGTAGCTACACCCCAGATTTTGATGCTATTGTCACTGCTCCCAGAAGCTAAAGTCCTGCCATCGGGGCTGAAGGCCACGCTCCTGACCCAACTGCTATGACCAATATACTTATCCAAGGTTTTGGCAAGGGTGAAGCGGTTTCCTGTTAGTGATGGAGGTAATGGGATTGAAGGTGTCCGTGGTGGTAGCGTAGGAGTTCTGCGTGGAGGAGGGGTGATTGCTGAGGCAAGTTTCCTCTGATAATTATTAATGGGAATCGCAAAAAACTGAGACACCCCTGTTCTGGCATTAGTTATTGCTCGTCCATTAATGCCCACTAATCTACCCTGATTATCTAGCACCGGACCACCACTCATACCACTGCCAATTTCATTACTATATTGCCACCCATAACCATCCTTAGCACGGTTCCGAATTCCAATAATGTTTCCAGTAGAAAAGTTGTAGCAGCGTTGGTCTAAGCAGCCTCCATCTGGAGTAATCCAACCAGCAGCATGAATACTTGTACCTTCTGTCACTTGGTCAGAATCACCGATATTTGCAGTTTCATAATTCTGGTTACTCTGGAATTGAAAAACTGCTAAATCTACTTTTGGTATGCGTTTGATTTGCTTAGAATTAATTCGATAAGACCTACCATTTTGGGTTTGGATGGTGTAGGTTCCTGCGGTGTCTACCACATGCCAATTGGTAAGGACAGTATAACTATTACCTTGTTTCTTAACTATTACCCCAGTACCAGCTTTGGGACCACTGATACGAACTGTAATCTTTTTAGCAATAGCATTTACTTGTGGTGATTCTAATGCCACTGCGACTTGATGCAACACCATGACATTGGTTACACCAAGGAGTATTACAGGTACTCCATAAGCAAATCTCATTATCTGTCCTTTGTTTAGCTATTGTTCAGTATGACAAATGGATGGATAATTCCCATGACAATTCACAGCATTCTCACTTAACCCAATTTACCGCCTAGGATTGAAATCCCAGGCTCATAGGCGAAGTCTGATAAATCAGACTGGGTAAGGTTTGCAGTGGGTTTTAACCTACTTCGTCTGTGAGCCTGGAAATTAATTTCCAGGTGGATTATTGGACTAACAGATTTCCTCTGAGCATCTTTCAAAATACCCAATCGCGGAAACTGCTGAAACACCCTCCTCACAGGAACTGCAAAACTAGAACGAGTAATTTGTTCCTGTAAAAGCTGACTCGGCTCAGTCCCATCCTCATACAAATCCGCACCATCCCACAAAGGTTTATGTAACCCATTTATCCCCACCACCTCACCGCGAATATTCAGCAATGGCGCCCCACTCATCCCCTTAAGAATTTCATTGGTATAACCGATTTGATAACCTCCTTTTAAAGCCTTCTCCAATAACAATGAAACTTCCCCCGTGGTAAACACCAAAACCCTTTGCTGTTTTACCAGGGAAGAACCGGAGAGACGCAAACGCCAATAATTTTCCTGATTTTCTTTCCCCTTCTTCGGCAACTTAGTCTCAGCATTAGCAGTAAATCCACCCACAAACACCTTATCCCCTACCCCCAAAGTAGATGAATCCCTGATATTTGCCACTGCATACTCCGTATCAGCACTGCGAAACTGCAACAAACCCAAATCATTGCCATCCAATTTCACAGTTTCAGTCACAGTAGCTTGGTAAATCCGCCCATCAGCAGTTTGAATGCGATAAGGGGATTTAGCTGCCCTGAGTACGTGAGCATTGGTAACTACTGTATAAACCTGTCCTGATTTTTTCAGTAAAGTCCCAGAACCGATCAAATTCTTTGACAAAACTTTGACAGTAATAGAATCAGCTATTTGTCTTATTTGTGCAACTGAAAGTTGACTTGATGACTGTGGTTTTGGGGATTGCTGACACTCATTTTTTTGACAAGTGTCCACAACAGTTTCTTGCCTTGGTTGCGCCAAGGATATACCACCAAGACAAGTCAGCATTAATATGGGATAAATACCTTGCCTTAGCAATAAATGCCAATTCATTTACTGTCTACCAGCTTCTTAACATCAAGATAGAATTCGCCATTCACATATTGAATAAATTCATCCCCACTCAGCTCGATAATGGTACCGTTAGCACTACGGCGGAAATAAATTATCTGTTGCATTATATAGCCGGGATCGCTTCCTTTTTGGAGAGTTACTAGCACATTCTTGGAAGAACAACTACCACCCCGGCGATTAGAAATACACAGCACCGGATAACCATTCACATTGTCTCTACCAGTAATGTAGAATCTGCCATTGTCATAGTAACGGCGGAATCTTGCCGAAACTATCTTACACCGTTCTAGGGGAGAGGTATTAAAAGCAGTACTAGACCAACGAATAAATCGCTCTCTTCCCCGCGATGTCCTCACCCATGTAAATGGCACACCTCTGCGAACTGCACAGTAAAACTTGGAACGTCCACCATAGCTAGGTTGAGCAAAGCTGGCGGTAGTGATAAACCCCAAAGCAATAACTGCGGCAACTTGGGTAAATTTCCTGATGTTCATAGTCAGGTCAAGTGTTTGTGAGTTATGTATATCCGTATATATACAAGCTACGATATGATGCTACGTCTTTTCGGAAATTTACAATAAAGTTTATGATTTTTTGGTAAAAATTGTTTTTTTGATTACAGCAGTTTTCATCTATTGAAACCATATCTTCATGTAGGGGTTTAGCAGTGCTAAAACCCTACGGTGTGGGGGAGCATTCCAACTTTTATGCAATACCCTAGAAGGGTATCGCTACACGGACAAAGCCCCAGGCTTATAGCCTGAGGGTGCTTTTTAAAAAATGGGATGCTCCCCGGTGTGGTCTATTTACCTGAAAATCGCTGTAACCTCACCCTCGCTTTTTGCAGTGCAAAAATCTTTCCCTCTCCTTATTAAGGAGAGGGATGTCCGTAAGGACAGGGTGAGGTTTGGTATTTTATTTCATCTTCAATCCTCAGCTGGTAATTTCTGACCAAACAGGGTGCTATACATCAACTTATAAATACCAGTATTATCCACCGTTGTTGGTAGCCTGTTTGCATTAACACCATGTGCCTTGGCAACCACCGAGCCAGTATTATCTCCAAAACTTGTCCAACCCACAGCAAAATTAAAACGCTTCCCTTGTTTATCGGGTGCGGAGGTAAAGGGGATAGTTTTAGTCCCTTGCTTACCATCCCACGGGGAACCATTCTTACTTCTTTCTGGTACTGGGGAAGGTAAATTAATATCCCCCACCACTTCCAAACCCCCAGCATCACTATCTGCGGCTGTCACCAACAAGGTGTTGGGTGTTTTAGCAATAAATTTCATCGCTACCCCAACTGCATCATCAGCTCGTTTCACAGCCTCTATGCAACCTACGGCATTATTATAGTTACAGAAATTATCACTACCTTCTTCCTCCAACACCACAAAGAAACCCTGGGGATTTTGAGAGACAACTTTTAAAGCTGCATCGAGCATTTCACCTACTGTGGGTGCAGTGGGGACATATAAAGGTAAATTTGCCTGGTTTAAATTTTCTTCAGAATTATCATTATAAGTATTCAAAGCAGCGAAAATTCCCAATACCTTTTTGGTGTTAGCTGGCAATTTGAGCAACTCATCACGGGTATAAACCACCCTATAACCCTTGCTCTTTGCCACTTCAATTAAATTCACTCCATCTGTACGTTGAGCTTGTGCCGCAGTGGCGTGTCTCCCAGCAGTACCTTTGGGTAAGTAAAATATTTCTCCACCTCCCAAAATCACATCTACCCCAGATTCCACAATTTGTTTGGTGATTTCGGCAAATTGACGGCGACTTCGCGTTTTAGCTACAAATGCACCAGTACCGGGTTCGGGAATAACTCCAGAGTTAATAATTGCTGTTCCCTTACCAGCAGCTACAGCTTCCTCCATAATTGTTTGGGGTTTTCCAGAAGCCGCCACAATGGGTTTACCATTCTTATCCAAACCAAAGGAATCTGCATTTACCTTTACTCCAGTGGCGTGGGTGACAGCACCACCATTAGAAGTAGCGGTGAGTTGATTTTTCATGTGTCCCAAATAGACACCAAGGTTGGACATTTTATCCCAATTTAACCTTCCATCGGGACCATAGTGGAGCATTCGCGCTGCTCCCCAATGGGATGGGCTAGTACCGTCGGGATGAATAAATATCACATTTCCTGATTTAGAATTATTTGCTGGAGATGGAGAGGTACAGCCAAGTAAAGATGTGCTGAAAATAACTGCTAGTTCTAAAATATATTTCTTCAATTGCAGTGCCATAGTTGATTACTTAGGGCTTGCTGAAAAAGTCATGATTGTGGGGGTAGGGAACTCTTAACAGGGAACAGGGAACAGTTTTACCCCCATTTTTTCCAATTTTTTGGAGTCCAAAAAATTGGAGATGCAAGGTTTTTAAGCTTTATATCCCTATTCTCTTGCACTTTTTTCGACAAAAATAGCCTGAGGTGCTTACAAGATAAGAGTTTTAAAGTTATTCAGCAAACCCTACTTAGGGTTTATATTCACATCTTGCACCACAGGATTCTTGAGAAAATTTAAATAATCTCTATTTGTATCATATTTTATGTTGGGTTCCACTTCGTTTCACCCAACCTACGAGGGATTGCGATCCCACTTAAAGGATACCAATGGGGAATTAGGGGTATTACCCTCTTGGGCAGCAGGGGAGTAGGGAGAGAAAAAACAAGTCCAAATTATAGCCATTCCAATAATGTTTGCGACACATACATGATTCCTCAGGGCACGGCATCCACAATCTTTTGGTGTATAAAATTATAACTCTGATGCCGTGCCCCTACCCGTTTTAACCTTGTCCCTCAAATAATTTATCAGCTTTCCATTGCAAAGTCTTGGGGATCGACATCCCAATTTACCCAACGAATGGCTTCGCGGGCAGATTGTATAGTAGGAGGGACTCGCGTCGCATGAATAAATCCCGTACTGGGACAAGTCATTTTCAGGAGATGAATTGGCTCAATATCAACCTGTTGCTCGATGCGAAGTAAAGAATATTCCCGCCAAGAGTCAAGTTCTACCGCAGCAAGCTCCTGACAAATCCGTGCATAGCCGATACCTTGAATGAGAACGCGCCTTAATTCTGCATTCTCTTCCGTGAGTAACCAACTGGCTGGCCATTGATTGGGATGAACATTGGCATACTTTGGTGGTAAATTTACGCCGTGAAAAAAGTATAAATAAGAACCATCTGGGTAGGCGATCGCCGGTTCTCCTTCTCCATGCAAGCGGTTTTGTTCATCAAGTAACAATCGACAGGGGCGGTTAATTACCAGACAAACGTTCTCGCAAGGGATAATAGTTCCACATTCAGTGGAAATACCTTGCAATGCTGCCCAAAGTGAGCGATCGTAGTTACAGGATAAGACTTGGATACAAAAGTCAAATAGGGGCATTGGGGCATCTTGGAAGAAGTGTATTGATACACCCATTCCAGCCATAATTGTCCCCACATTCGCCAGCAGAGGTTTAAAGTATTCGGCTAACTCATCCAATCTCGGCTGTATCAGTGGCTGCCAAAATAAATTATCTAATCCTTGTCCCCAAGGTTGCCACTGTTGAGAAAACCAATCTCCTATCCCTAGAACAATATCCCCACCAGGTTGCTGGAGCAAATTTTGCCGCCATTGTTGCTGCTGGTTTGACCACAACATATTTAGCAAGTCTTGGGGGATTTGCGCCAGCATTTCTTCCCGATGTGGTTCTGAAGGATTGAGTTGTGTCAGCAAGGTACCCATAGCAACTAGGCGATGAGTCATTAATTGCTGTGCCTGTTGATTCATAAATTGTTCATACAGCTGTTGCCAGACAGATTTTTCCAGCTGTTGCTCTATGGACAACATTATTTTCCCAGCAATGGGCATCATCAACATTTGCGGCAAACCAAATTCTTGCCTCAAAGCTACTAAGGAACGCTCATCTAATAACTCTTCCAGTTCTTGGGGTCCATCAAAAAACCTGATTTTGGGTTTTGGCTTGTCCAAGGCTGTATATAAAGTTTCTACAGCTGCGGTAGCTTGCTGATGGTTAATTGGTTCAACAGAAATGGCAATCTCTCGCCATTTCTGCTGATACACAGGAATCAGGGCTTCTTGTTCTGGTGTTAACCGATTAATCTGCGACATAACGCCAGCCTTCAGGCTCGTACTCTCTTTGAATTCTTACCATCCAAATACCATAGGGAATCTGGAGTGGTTTGTGTTCTTCGTGGGTTAAGGTGGCTGTTGGTGATAGTACCTTTAGGTAGAGGGTGCCATCTTTTTCGTAGAGTTCTGCTTGTCCATCGCTGATGCGATGTCTGTGACCTGTGACTTCACCTTCTGCTAATGTGAGATGGGATAAGGGCTTGTTGCCAGTAGCAATACCTTGCTCCATTGGTAATAAAATCACGTCACCTTGGCGAATTGGTTGCATGGCAGTTGTCTCCAAGTTGTTGTATTACAAAATAAAAAACTGTTTATCTAAGATAACTACAAACTGTATAACTCTATTTTGGCAAACTGGTGCTGAATTCGCCCTAAATGTATCAGAGTCTTTATATGCATACAACTACCAAAAAGTCAAACAAAAAAGCGTGGGCTGGTGCGATCGCTCAACCACCAACCGAGTTTTCCCTGACTCCCCTATCAATTATCTCTGGAAATATACCAGCAGGTTTACGTGGTACACTGTACTGCAATGGTCCTGCACGGTTAAAACGTGGTGGCAAGGTTGTGGGACACTGGTTTGATGGGGATGGGGCGATTTTAGCGGTACATTTTGCTGATGGTGATGTAAGGGCAGTTTATCGCTATGTGCAAACTGCTGGTTATCAAGAAGAGACAACCGCAGGTAAACTTATCTATGGCAACTATGGTATGACTGCCCCTGGAGCTTTTTGGAACAAATGGTTAAAGCCATTTAAGAATGTTGCCAATACCTCTGTGTTAGCCTTACCAGATAGGCTTTTAGCATTATGGGAAGGTGGTCAACCCTACGCCCTCGATTTACAAACCTTGTCAACTTTGGGTTTAGATAATTTAGGGGGATTAGGCAAAGGTAAAACTTATTCTGCACACCCCAAGATTGACTATCAGACGGGTGATATTTTTAACTTTGGGATTGAACCTGGTAAAAGTCCCCAGTTAAATCTCTATAAGAGTAATGCCACTGGCAAAATTGTGCAAACAGCAGCATTGCCCTTGGCAAGGTTATCGTTAATCCATGATTTTGTTTTAGCTGGGCCATATCTGGTATTTTTTATCCCTCCATTGGAATTGAATATTTTCCCTGTGATATTGGGATTTTCTTCCTACTGTGATGCCCTCCAATGGAAACCCCAATTAGGAACGCAGATTTTAGTCATTGACAGAGAAACTTTATCTGTGGTGAGTCGCAGCGAAGCAGAGCCTTGGTTTCAGTGGCATTTTGCTAATGGTTATGTGAACGATCGCGGTATATTAGTTATAGATATGGCTCGCTATGAAGACTTTCAAACCAATCAGTTTCTCAAAGAAGTAGTCACAGGTATCACCCATACCCCTGCTCAGAGTCAGTTATCAAGGGTACAGCTAAATCCCCAAACAGGCAAAGTCACGGGTATAGAAACAATTTTAGACAGAAACTGTGATTTTCCCAGGGTACCACCCCAGAATGTGGGACAAAATTCTCGATATACTTACCTATCCATATCTCGGCAAGGTACGGATATTAGTGAAGAAATATTAAATGCGATCGCTCGCTTTGACCATAAAACTGATACCCTAACAGAAGCAGACTTGGGGGAAAATAGATATCCTTCAGAACCCATCTATGTCCCGGATGTTCATAACCCCAAACAAGGTTGGATTCTCACCATTGTTTATGATGGTAATACCCATAGTAGTCAAGTTTGGGTATTTGACGGGGATAGATTAGATGGAGAACCCGTTTGTAGATTAGCTTTACCTGGGGTCATTCCTCACAGTTTTCATGGTACCTGGAAAGCAGCCTGTGGGAGTGAAGGAGTGGGGGAGTGAAGACACGAAGTGGCTTCCCGTAGGGGCACGGCATCAGTAAGATAATCAACCATGCCAACATATTACAGGCGCCGTGCCCTTTAGGCAGTGTACTTTGTGCCCCCTCGAAGGTAAAAGTTCATCCCACATCTGTGACAAGACTTGTTCCTTGACTCTGGCAAGGAACACAGAGCTGGAGGCTCCGCCTCCAAATCGAGGCAGAGCCGAGCGTCACACGTACCAAGGCAGAGCCTTGGCACGAGAGTGACACCAAAAATTTATGAACAAAAATCATGAAAATTCTATCAAAGTACACAGCCTAGAGCATCAATTCAGTAATCAAGAGCAATCATCAATTGAGAGGGATAGGGAAGCGTGGGGAGTATGGGGAGATAAGGGGACAAATTTTTTCTCATTATCCCATCACCTCATCACCTCATCACCTCATCACCTCATCACCTCATCACCTAGCATTACTGAATCATTACTTCATCATCTCATCATCCCAAGTGTGGGGAGCAGAGAAGCAGGGGGAGAAGAGAGACTGTTAAGATTTCTGCACCATGTCCTGAATCAAAACTAATCTACTGGGCTTGATATCAAAACTTAATTGGCACTCCCTTTACAAATAGAGTGCCAATTCTGAAGCGAATTCCCGGTATGAAGTCTGAATCTTAACCAACAACTGATGTTGAAGCGTCCTCACTTGATGGGGGAGTACTGGGCAACTCCAGACAATAACCTGCACCATATACTGTCTTGATATAACGGGGATGGCGGGGATCTGGTTCTAACTTAGTTCTCAGGTGGCGAATATGAACCCGTATGGTTTCAATATCATCATCAGGATCGTATCCCCAAACTTCTCGGAGAATTTCACTGGGGGAAACGGTTTGACCATGACGTTGAAGCAAACAATGGAGTAGTTCAAACTCTAAGTGGGTCAATTTTACTGTTTCATTGAACCATATTGCCTCAAATCTCTCCGGAACTAAGGTCAGAGGACCATAGTTGAGAATCTCACTATGTTTTGCTGCTTGAGGGATGCGATCTGTACGTCGCAGTAGTGCCCGCACCCTTGCCAACATTTCCTCTACTTCAAAAGGCTTAGTCAGATAGTCATCTGCTCCAGCATTAAAGCCTTCCACCTTATCTTGAGTTTGGCTTAACGCCGTTAACATCAACACGGGAATTTCCGCAGTACGTTCATCCCGGCGCAAACGCTGGCAAATCGTAAATCCATCTACCCTAGGCAACATCAGATCGAGCATGATTAAGTCTGGCTGTAGCTGGAGAGCTAGTGCCTGTCCTTTGATACCGTCTTCAGCTTGACTGACATCATAGCCAGCCATTTCTAAATTTACGGCTACCAATTCTGAGATTGCGGGGTCGTCGTCTATGACTAGAATCCTCGGCATTACATTATTAAAGGAATATTACTACTTATTAAGGATAAATAAGAACCTTTGGTATAATACAAAGATTACTTTATTTATTATAAAAAATATTTGAAATACAACACAAATCTTAAACTAAAACGGGAAAAAAAAATAGGGTTCATTACACTTAATCTGAATACTGTGTAAAATTTTGGGAGAAAACCGCGATCGTTTTGACAGAAAAGGGTAATACTACTTCCCTTAACTACATTTTGGTTAATTTGTCAAAGACAAAATAGCTCAACATGAATGGCTCCTCCCTTAAACAAACATTAAGGATAGGCTAATGGGAGGTAGTTGGTTTTTGTTGCCAAATTGCCATCTAGAAAAAGCAAATTTGTATAGAAATTACATATAACTGGGAATTATCCCATGATTGGGTGTTTGTGATGGGGGGATGATGGTTGTTGGTTGTTGGTTGTTAGTTGTTAGTTGATGGTTGTTGGTTAGTGGTTGATGAGGTGATGGGGTGATGAGATAAAAATAATTCTTCCCCACTCCGAACTCCCCTAGGGCGCAAGCCGCAGTGCCCCTACAAACACCCAATTTCGTTCAATAATCAAACCGGATTCCTATATACTTATTACTTATTACTTATTACTTATTACTTATTACTTATTACTTATTACTTCCCCCTTATAGACCATCCCAAACTAGTAGGTTGTTGGTAAACTCGCTTGAGGGTATTAACATCCCTAGTGGAAATAAGAGGTGGATTGCGAACTTGTGAAGGGTATAAAGCATCACTGGCTTTTTGGCTATGACCCCAAATTCCCAGAGCATGACCGAGTTCGTGACGGGCGGCTGCTAAGAGATACTTACCTGTTTGACTGGGACTGAGGAGAATTTGAAACCTGTGGTGGAGAATATTGTTTTGAGTGTATAAATTATAGGTTGTGAGAGCAGAACGGGCACGGGTTATTTTGCGATCGCGGTCAAATCTTAAAGGTGGTGCTTTTCTAATGATAGTAATATCTGCTACATCTGCTTGGGAGACTATTTCTAGGGGTAAGTAGTTATTCCATTCTGCGATCGCTTGGGAAACTGTATTTACCCAATTATTAGCTTGTATCGTGTTGGATAATTGGGGTGTGGCGATGCGAATGCGAACGGGAAACCCCGACCAAATTAAGTAACCAACGGGTGTAGATTTTACCTGGGAGAAATAGTCACCACTGTTACTGCTATCTTGCCACTGTGCTAATTGGGGAGGTAATTTATGGGTTTGGGGTGTGGGGAAAGTAGCAGCAATTAAATCTCGATCGCTCCGCTGAGATTTGGGGATAAAAATATTGCTAGATTGTCCAATAGCAAAAGACTGCACGTTAATCAAGATGGCGAGCAGTCCGCTAATGGTTGCTATGAGTATGGGTGACAGCCAGGGTTTCCACAATGGAGATAGGGTTTTGGGTTTTAGTCTTTGTTTTCCCATTGCTGTTAATTAACCCTACAGGGACTTCCAGATAAAAAACACCCTATAGTTATCAGGTCACAAAACATGTAAACTTCACTGTCAACTGTCAACTGTCAACTGTCATCCTCAATTATTTAGGTAACCAGTTAGCACTTAAAACTATGGTTAAGCCGAGAAAGATAACTGTGAGCATCCAGGTGACTCGATTCAGAGTATTTTCCGCGCTTTTGGTGCTGCTGAATAACTGCGCTTGACCACCAATAGCTGCGATCCCATCACCTTTCGGGCTGTGGAGGAGAACTAAAACAATTAAGCCAATGGCAGAAAATGCCCAAATACCTTGTACGACGTTAGTGACATTCATGGTGGTAATATCTATATCTTTGAACTTTTGCAAGCAGTTGTGAGACTAGTGCGGTTTTGGATTCCACCCAAGAGGAGCAACTGGCTAACCTAGAGGGTGAGTTTTGAGTTTAAAGTCTGGGTTAAACCATCCTTGATTACTCATCACTCACAATTTTTTTTACAGTCCAACTCTTACGGGAGTGGGAGGCAACTTCACTTCATACTCAGCATTTTGGAGTAGCGATCGCCCAGTCATTTCTGGAGGCTGGGGTAATTGTAATATGTCCAGAATAGTAGGAGCAATATCAGCAAGTTTACCATCACTCCTGAAGTTAACTTCTGCACCATACCCAGGGATTTTCACCTTTTCTCCTTCAACCAAGATTAAAGGAACTGGATTGGTGGTGTGAGCCGTCCAGGGTTGTCCCCCTTCATCTATCATATACTCAGCGTTACCGTGGTCGGCAGTAATAATTGTTGTCCCACCCACTTTACTCACACCGGTAACTAAACGAGCTACACATTTATCCACCATCTCAATGGCTGACACAGTGGCTTCTATTTGCCCTGTATGTCCTACCATATCAGGGTTAGCATAGTTGATTACCACTAGGGAGTAAATGCCCTGATTGATAGCTGCGATCGCCACATCTGTAACTGCTTCAGCAGACATTGTGGGGGCGCGATCATAAGTGGCTACCATCGGGCTATTAACTAGTTCCCGGTCTTCCCCAGGAAAAGGTTCTTCTAAACCGCCATTGAAGAAGTAGGTAACATGGGCGTATTTTTCAGTTTCTGCCGTGCGAAACTGCTTTAAACCCTGTTGGGCGATGACTTCCCCCAAAATATTACTCAGATTCTGGGGTTCAAAGGCAACATTCACAGGTAAACCTGGATCGTACTGGGTAAAGGTGACAAAATCCAAAGGTTGGATTTGCTGCCGATCAAAACTGTCAAATTGATCGCTGACAAACGCCTGGGTGAGCTGTCTAGCGCGGTCAGGGCGGAAATTGAAGAATATGACTCCATCCCCTGATTCCACGGCTCCAGGGGCAAGACGGGTGGGTATGACAAATTCATCGGTGATCCCTTCACCATAGGATGCTTGCAACACTTCTGCTGCCGAGCGTCCATCGCCAGCACCATCTTGTGTCATCACATCATAGGCTTTTTGTACCCGATCCCAACGGCGATCGCGATCCATAGCATAGTATCTACCACTGAGGGTAGATATACGTCCAATGCCAATGCGGTCTATGTAATCTTGAATTAGACCCATTGATTTGACACCATCAGTAGGTTTAGTATCCCGTCCATCTGCGATCGCATGGATACAAACCTCCGTAATTCCTTGGGATTTAGCCAAGTCCAAAAGTCCAAACAGATGGCTTAAATGGGAATGTACACCACCCTCAGAACATAGTCCCACTATGTGCAGCTTGCCATGACGATTTTTCACCGCCTGACAAATTTCCACCAGTGCAACATTTTTATTGATAGAACCGTCTTCCACAGCATCCGAGATGCGTACTAATTCTTGAGGTACAACCCTGCCAGCACCAAGATTCAAATGACCAACTTCAGAGTTGCCCATTTGTCCTTCTGGCAGTCCTACAGCTTTTCCAGAGGTGCGAATGAGTGTGTGAGGATAAGCAGCCCATAAACTATCCATTACTGGAGTCTTAGCTGCGGCAATAGCATTGCCTTGTGTCTTCTCACAGTAGCCCCATCCGTCTAAAATGACTAGCACCACGGGAGCAACAGGTGCTTTGGTCATAATAAATAGCCCTTTACTTTTTGTAATAACCGCATAATACCACTGCTATCCACAGCCGCAAGTGAATTTCTGCTTAGTAATTGCTTTTGTGGTAAAGCTTTGATTTCTTAGACATTTCTTCCATTTTAGGCAATATGTCTCAATTTTTGCCACCCCTTGTGATTGAGGGGTTGTTAGTTGTTAGTTGTTAGTTGTTAGTTGTTAGTTGACAGTTGACAGTTGACGGTTGACAGTTGACGGTTGACAGCTTAATTCCTTCACTCCCTCACTCCTTCACTCCTTCACTCCCTCACTCCTTCACTCCTTCACTCCTTCACTCCTGCCTGTGGCAAAATTTATTAGGTGTTTTATTGTTTTCATCCTCTATTTTGATAATAGTGGTTTCCAAACAAGCGGATTCACCCATAGATAAGAAGAAAATTACAACATATGTGTCTGTCTTGAGTTTTCATCCCCTAGCTGATAACCGATAAATAATAACTGAAATGACCGCAACAACAACCAACCTCCCTAGCTTATACGAACCTTCTGCCACCGAAGCGAAGTGGCAAAAGTTTTGGGAAGATAACCAAGTTTACAAAGCCGATCCCAATCGGGATGGTGAATCCTACTGTATCGTGATCCCACCCCCTAACGTCACTGGTAGTCTGCACATGGGACACGCCTTTGACAATAGTTTGATTGATACCCTGGTACGTTACCACCGGATGTGTGGACGCAATGCCCTATATTTACCAGGAACAGACCACGCCAGTATTGCCGTACACACAATTCTCGAAAAACAATTGGCGGCAGAGGGGAAAACTCGCTACGAATTAGGACGAGAAAAATTTCTCGAACGGGCGAAGCAATGGAAGACCCAATCTGGAGGGACAATTGTGAATCAGTTGCGCCGTTTGGGTGTATCCACAGATTGGTCACGGGAACGTTTTACCCTGGATAATGGTTTGTCCAAGGCGGTTTTATATGCTTTTAACAGCCTCTATAATGAAGGGCTAATTTATCGCGGTAAATACTTGGTAAACTGGTGTCCAGCGTCACAATCAGCAGTATCTGATGTGGAGGTGGAATCTAAAGAAGTTGATGGAAATCTTTGGCACTTCCGCTATCCCCTTAGCGATGGTTCTGGGTATGTAGAAGTAGCAACCACTAGACCGGAAACCATGCTGGGTGATACTGGTGTGGCTGTAAATCCTAGTGATGAACGTTACAAGCATCTGATTGGCAAAACCCTGATGTTGCCCATTATGAATCGGGAAATCCCCATCATTGCAGATGAGTTGGTCGATCCCACCTTTGGTACTGGGTGCGTCAAGGTAACTCCTGCCCACGATGCCAATGATTTTGAAATGGGTAAGCGTCACAATCTGCCGTTTATTAATATCATGAATAAGGACGGCAGTTTGAATGAAAATGCTGGGGAGTTTCAAGGACAAGACAGGTTTGTTGCCAGAAAGAATGTGGTAGCACGCCTAGAAGCTGATGGGGTATTGGTAAAGGTAGAGGATTATAAACATAGCGTTCCCTACAGCGATCGCGGTAAAGTACCTGTAGAACCTTTACTATCAACCCAGTGGTTTGTGAAGATTCGCCCCATGGCGGATAGATGTCTGGAGTTCCTAGAGAAGGAAAATTCTCCCCATTTTGTTCCAGAACGTTGGACGAAGGTGTACCGGGATTGGTTGGTAAAACTAAAGGATTGGTGCATTTCCCGTCAGTTGTGGTGGGGACATCAAATCCCGGCTTGGTATGCTGTCAGTGAAACGGGTGGAGAAATTGCTGACAATACCCCCTTTGTAGTCGCAAGTAGCGATGCCGAAGCCAGGGAAAAGTTAGTGGCACAGTTTGGGGAAAATGTGCAGATAGAAAGAGATCCCGATGTATTGGATACTTGGTTCTCCTCTGGATTATGGCCCTTTTCTACCTTGGGATGGCCCGAAGAAACTGCGGATTTAAAGACTTATTATCCCAACAGTGTCCTGGTAACGGGTTTTGATATTATCTTTTTCTGGGTAGCCAGAATGACCATGATGGCTGGTCATTTTACCGGACAAATGCCCTTTAAGGATGTTTATATCCACGGCTTGGTACTAGATGAAAAGGGCAAAAAAATGTCCAAGACGGCGAATAATGGTATTGATCCACTGATATTAATGGATAAATATGGCACAGATGCCCTGCGGTATACCCTGATTAAAGAGGTGGCAGGAGCAGGTCAAGATATCCGCCTAGAGTACGATCGCAAAAAGAATGAATCCTCATCAGTGGAAGCTTCCCGTAACTTTGCCAATAAGTTATGGAATGCGGCGCGGTTTGTGATGATCAACTTGGACGGTCAAACACCGCAACAGTTGGGTGTGCCAGAGGCTACAGAGTTAAGCGATCAATGGATTCTTTCCCGGTTTAACCAAGTCGTACAACAAAGCCATATTTACATGGATAGATATGGGTTAGGGGAAACAGCTAAGGCTCTGTATGAATTTATTTGGGGGGATTTTTGTGACTGGTATATCGAACTGGTAAAGTCCCGGTTACAAAACAAAGCTGATGCTGCATCCCGCAAGGCAGCGCAACAAACCCTAGCATATGTACTGGAAGGGATTTTAAAGCTCTTAAGTCCATTTATGCCCCACATTACTGAGGAAATTTGGCATACCCTTACCCAACAAGGAGCAGACTCTAAACAAAGTTTGTCTTGTCAGCGTTACCCAGAAGCAGACACCAAGCTGGTAAATCCAGAATTGGAGTCACAATTTGAACTGCTAATTGGTACAATTCGTACCATTCGTAATCTACGAGCTGAAGCAGATGTCAAGCCGGGAGCAAAAGTTACTACCAACTTGCAAACTGACAGCGACAGAGAAAGGCAAATCCTGACTAGTGGACAATCTTATATCAAAGATTTGGCGAAAGTAGAGAATTTGACCATTGCTGAGGGACAAAAATCCCCTGCAAAATCGAGCAATTGGCGGAAAATCCTAGCTATTATCTTTTCCCTATTCTTAGTGAGAATTGCCTTTGCAATATCCAACGCTATGGGTAGTATTCCTATTGTCGGCAATTTTTTTGAAATTGTTGGCTTCCTTTACGCCACCTGGTTTATTAGCCGTAACTTAATCTCGGCTCAGTCACGACAGAAAGTGTGGGCACAAGTTTCCCAAATCACTAGTGCAGAGCCTACCCCAGAATCAAAAGAACCACAAACAACACCAGAAAAAGTTATTGCTGGGGTAGTGGGGACAGTACAAGTGCTAATACCTTTAGATGGGGTAGTAGATATTGCTGCTCTCCGGGCAAAACTGGAAAAAAGTTTAAGTAAAGTAGAAAATGAGGCTCAATCTTTGACTGGTAGATTAAATAATCCTAAGTTTGTGGATAAAGCACCAGCAGAAGTAGTCCAAGGAGTCAGGGATGCTCTAGCAGAAGCAGAAAAGCAAAGAGAAATTTTGCGCGCACGTCTTCAGACGTTGTCTTAGACATCGCCTGCAAAGTTTAGCATAATAAATGGGAGGTAAGACCAAAGCCAGGGTTTCTGCCCAAAATAAGGCACTCCCCCTATGTCTAGGCAAGGGGGCAGGGGTAGGAAGCATAGTCTTTCTCCCTTGCTAAGAGCTATTCAAGGGCGCGAGCTTCCTTCTTCCGTCTGACTTGGTGAAAGTTTATGTAGCGATGCTTTCAAAGGGAGTCGCCCAAGGAACCTTCGCATTTATCATAAACTTGATCCAGCCCATACATATTTTAACCAAGTTTGGGGGTTTAATTCCCCTGCCTCTGGTGGCAGTATGTTTTGTGTCGGGGTAAAATTACCGTTACAAAACTTAATTACGAATTACGTTAGCGCAGTTCCTCTGAAAGAGGCATTACGAATTACTTTAAGATATTGACTTTAAGATATTTACCCTCGGTGATTCTTTGATGTTGCAAAGCAAGAAGCCGCACCTTAGTAATCCCCGGATTTATTTCACAACCTAAAATCTAAAATCTAAAATCTAAAATCTAAAATCTAAAATCTAAAATTGCTCCATCCCTCGGAAATCATAAATCAAAATAAAAAAATTAGAATCCATGCTATATCTAGCTCAGGTGCATAAAAATGAATTTTTAGCTCGGTATCAATTACGACTTTTAGCACGTCAGGAAGCAGAATACTTCTGGGTAATTATTCCGGAAGATACTTTTATTTTATTGGGTAATAAAGCTAATGCTTCCGAAGTGAAAGGTGGAAGTATATCCCAGTCAGAAATTTTAATTGTGGCACATTCTCGTAGCGATCGCATTCCTTTTCGTTTAATTGAAAAAATGCTGGTGTTAGTGGAGCTTTCTGACACTGGAGAAATTGAATGGGTAGAAGAAGCTACTAACTGGGTAATGAACTTAGTAAGTAATTACCTTACCACTGGTATTACTCCAGATTTCTTGCGTCAAGAAAAAGAACAAGCAGAGCAATGGCGACAAGAATTGACATTGCAGAGTCAAGATTTAGCTCGTCGCAGTTTAGAACTAGAAGCCCGTCGGGAGCAAATTCAATCCCTAGAAGAACAGATTAAACGCGAACAAAATGATACTTATGGGGATAGTGATAATTCGTAATTCATAATTCGTAATTCATAATTCATAATTAGGGCTTGCACCATTAACCTTAGCGCAGCTCCTCTGTAAGGGGCATTATGAATTAATTGCTCAGTCTCCCACGAGAAAATCTCACAACCAAGCATGAAAATAATTCCCTCACTCCGGGCGGGGAAACCCCGCCCCTACTCCTTCACTCCCTTACTCCGGGCGGGGAAACCCCGCCCCTACTCCTTCACCAAGGGATTGTTCGACTTCTTTGGCATTATCTACAGCTTGCTTGCGAGTTTGGATAAAGGAGTTGATTTCCGTCGCAAATTTGGGATATTGATCCAAGATATTAATTATACTATCTGGTTCAATTGCGATCGCTTTCAAATCATCAATTACAGTTACCGATACTTGGCTTACCTCTCCCTGTAATAATGCGGTTTCACCAAATAAGTCACCATCTGATAGGAAAGCCACCTCTTGTTGGTGATGGTTGATATCTTTGACGGAGAGTAAAACCTTACCCTCTAAGATAATATAGATTTTCCGGTCAAGTTCCCCTGCTTCGACAATTCGTTCACCAATGCCAAAATGTTCTACGATTGCTGATTGTGCTAAATGTTCCAGGGTATTGGGATGCAAAAATGTAAAGTAGGGGAAAGTTTTTAAAGATGCGGCTATTTCTTCAGTAGTAATACCTTGCTCCTGGGGAAAATCACCCAGTTGATACTCAACTTTATCCCCATAGGGTAAGGTAAATTTGTGACGTTTGGCGGCATAATAGACCCGGGTCATAAATTCGGCTTGGATGTCTTCTAGAGCAAAAAAATCTTTAATACATACCTGGACTTCATACTCAATGGCGGTATTAGTATAATCTTGAGTATCAATGCTAGGTGGGGGATCGGATACAACTCCCTTTGTGGCGAGGGCTGTTTGTGTGAGCATCTGGATGACTCGATTGGGGGGATCGAAATAAGAAAATCGTAAAATCATCCGTACCATGTGTAGGGGATCTACAATTGTATAATTTTGAATTGTATTCTTACCCAAATTGCCATTAGGTATAATAATCACATCGCGATCGCGGTTTTTCAACCGTACAGCACGCCAGTTAATTTCAATTACTTCCCCTTCAATGTCTCCCACTTTAATCCAATCACCTACCTTGAAGGGAGCTTCTAAAATCAGTAAAAATCCGGATACGAGATTGCTTAAGGTATCTTGGAGTGCTAACGCCATCACCAGTGAACCGATCCCAGCAGCAGAGGCTATTTTACTTAAATCAATCTGCCAAATCAACCCTAGAATATAGGCACTAATGCCCAAAACCAAAGCACCACGAATCACCTGAAACAAGAGGTTTGTAATATGGATTTGCCATGTTTTTTGGGGTTTGCCGGTGGTAAAGATGGTATTTACTAGTAACAGTAAAGTGTAAATTAGTGCTACTCCCAACAGTGTTTCTACTATTTTCAAGGAGTTGGCAGTGTCGGCAATCCCCAAAATCTTTCGCATCACCAGTAGGGCTGCCAAAGGAGGGAGAAGCCAGCGACGGATATTACGTAAAACCTTGGCAAAAGGGTTACTTTGCCGGGTTAATTGTTCAATACCTTCCCCAAGGGCGATGGTGAGGATGGGAAATCCCAAAATCAGGAATAGTCCCCAAATCAATAGTGATTGGTTTGTCATTCAATTTTAGATTTTAGATTTTGGATTTTGGATTGACCAGAGAACTCGCGACGACGACAGTCGCTCTGGGTAGCGCGAGTCGTGACCCCATGTCATTTGCCTGGAGGCTTGAAACAATGACAGAACTGTTTGTTTTTCTCCACGGATAAATCCACACGGCTTGTATCCAGTTTATTTTCCGGTCAATTACTTATTACTTATTACTTACTACTTATTGCTTATTACTTATTACTTATTAAAAATTATCGGCATCAAAATCTAAACCTGTAGTTAAATCGCTAATCAAGTCCTGTAGTCCAGTCTTTCCTAGTACCCAGGTTGGTAGTTTACGCCCATCTTGGGTAATCCCGTCTGACTTGGTAAAATTATGGATTTCGTGGAGGCGATCGTATACTGCTTGGGTGACTAAAATTGTATTGGGTTCAGCGTTTTGTTGCAGTTGATTAGCGATCTCCACGGTTTCCCCCCATACCTGATACCGAAATTTTTGTTGTCCGATAATTGCTGCCATCACAGTACCCGTATGTACACCAATATCGAGGCTAAGACTAATATTATGCTTCTGGTTAAAGCGTTTAATACTATTAAGTGCTTCTAGGGCAAATTGTACACCGCGATTGACGTGATCCAGCTGTGCCTTTGTCAGTCCACAATTAGCCATATAGCGATCGCCAACCAAAAACAACCGTTCCACACCATGTTTTTCCCCTACTTCATCCAAAATATGAATCAGTTCGTCAAACAACTGGGCAGTTTCTTCTGGAGTATCTTCTTCGCCTATCTTCATTAAACCACCAATGTGGATACAAACCATTGTTACCTGAGAATGGCGATCGGCAATTTTTTGATTACCTTTTTTCATCCCCTTGACAACTGTATGGGGCAAAATGTTTAACAACAGGTTTTCGTTTTCCTGATTTTTTTCTTCCAGTAATGTATTGGAGGTGCGTAGTTGCTGCACCATAGTATTAAAAATCTGTGCTAGTTCGTTAAACTCATCTTTGGTGTTAAATATAACCTCTGTATCTAATTCCCCTGCTTTTACCTTCGAGGAACTGGCAATTAGAGTATCAATGGGTTGTGTAAATCGCTGGGCAGCAATGACGGCATAAAATAGTACCAGCAGCACTAAAATGATGGTGGAAACTAACAGATAGAATTGCAGTTCATTTATTGGCTGATATGCCTCTGTCAAATCCATCTCGGCAATAATTCCCCAGTTAACCCCAGGAATCTTGACTGGAGAGTAGGAACTGAGGGTTGGGTTGCCCAGATAGTTTTCTGCCTTTTGAGTCCCTGATTTACCTGAGATTGCCTCTTCTGCAACGACGGTATCTACTTTCTGTACCAGAATTGATGTATTTAAGCGTTCAATCTGTGCAATGGTTTCAGATTTAATATTATGATTGCGTAATTTACTCACATAACCTTTGCTATCTTCTAGGAGAGGACGGGCAACGGAACGCATCAAAAAATCTGACCCCACCAGATAGGTTTCCCCTGTATCACCTAAGCCGTCTTGCTTCCAGTTACGATTACCCGTCAATTCGTTATTAATTTCATCCACTGGCAATTGTACGGCTAGAATTCCCACCTTTGTGTCACCGTCATAAATTGCACCGGCGATAAAAGCCGCAGGAGCATTGTAAGATGGTCTGTGGAACTGGAAATCAGCAATTTGAATTGCACCGCGATCGGGATTGGCTCGAACTTTTTTTACCACCTCCGCCAGATTGCTGTTGCCATAGGGTCCCCGATCTAAGCTGGTGCCAAAGTCTGTCTCTTTATAGACTGAGTACACTATGTTGCCAGTTTTGGTATCAATGAGAAATAAATCGTAATAACCAAATTTTTTAATCAAATTGCGAAACAGGGCATGATATCGGGCGTGAATCTTGCTATACTCGCTGCCATCCTCTGCTTGTTTTAATTCATCTTTCTTGCCCACAGATTTGGGATTATTAGCAATGTAGTGATATTGGAGATAGCGGGATGCAGAACTTGTGGGACGATAAGTTTCAAATACGGGGGTACCTGTAATATTTTTAGCCAGTTTAGGTAAGAATTCCTTCGTATAGTAACTAACAATTTCTCGATCCCAATCAGGGGGAATTGATGCTTGATTTAGTTGGGCAAATGCCCCTTTAAACTCCCCCATTGCCGATACTACCATACGATCCTCGCAAAGAGTTTCGATGTGATGCCGCAAAATTCGGAAATAAGATTCAACCTGATAGGCTTTAGAAGCCCGGACACTGGTAAGCTGGTCAAAGATACGCTCTGTGATCGTCTCTTGGGCTTTGCTGCAACTCAGGTAGGCTACTACTACAATTGACCCCAAACTGGCAACCAGCAGCATAATTTGCAGTTTAGATTTAATACTGAGGCGATTTAGCCCAAACATGGTGATTAGCTCCTTAGCTCCAAAATTCATCCAAATTCACCTCAGCTATTTCCTCTTGCAACTCTTGAAAATATTCACTCTGGGTAATCATGGCTACTTCCTGTTCCCGCTTTTGATGGTCAATTTCTACTCGTAATTCTTCTAACTGCTTTTGCAAATCTGCTTCACGGCGTTTGCGTTCAGTAATATCTTGAATCATACCTTCGTAATATAGTAAATTCCCCTGGGAATCGTATACACTTCTGGTATCTTCCTCGATCCAAATAGTGCTGCCGTCTTGAGCATAAACTTGACATTCCCAGTTTTTTACTTGACCATACTCAGTTAAGCGACGTTTAAATTCTTTTCGGTTGTCATAATCGACATAAATTTGTGTATCAATGTCCGTGATATCCCCAATCATAGCTGCTGGTGATTCATAACCATAAATGCTTGCCATTGCTGGATTTACCCGGATAAATTTACCATAAGTTGTGGACTGGAATATTCCTTCCAAGGCGTTTTCAAAGATACTGCGGTAATTTGATTCGGCAATTCTCAAAGCTTCTTCTGCCTGCTTGCGTTCCGTCACATCAATGCCTACAGACACCGTCGCTTTCCCTTCAGCCTGCTGATATTTTTGGGCAGCAATGAGATAATAACGGGGAGATTCATTTACCTCTATTTCAATCACTTGGGAAGCAGACTCTTGGGAACTTGCTAAAAACTGACGCATAAACTCAGCTAACTGAGAATTTCCTGTGAGAAAGCCCACTTCTTTACCAATAAAAGCATCTTGGGATAGATTCCAATTCTCTGCCAGATAACGGTTAACACCAATATATAACCCCCCGGAATCAATCCAAGAAATGGAACCTGGTACTGCATCGATGACTGCCTTTAATTGTTCCTTCGTCTGGGCTAAGTCTTGGTTTTGCTTCTCCAGGGTTGCAAAGGACTGTTTGAGTTGAACAGCCATGTTACTAAAAGTCTGGGCTAAGGAACCAATTTCATCTCTGCGCTCAGTGGGTAATTCCTGCTCCCATTCACTCCCAGAGAGTTGGCTAGGGTTATGCTCAATTTCCTTGGCTGCTTGGCTCAAACTCTGAATCGGTTTCAGTAGTCGGAATTTCACCGCAACTAGGGCTAATAATGCCCCTAAAGCGACAATGAAAGCAACGCGATTAATCAGAAATTGGGCAATTGAATCAGCAACAGCCACTGATTCTGCAACTGGTTTGACAATAACTAACTTCCAGTAAGTATTGGGCACATGGAAAATATAAACTGTGGATTTCTCTTGCAGCAACCAGTCATCTTTAAGTTCAAATTGCTTCAATAGTCGATTGGAGTCAGTTTTTCCCCCCAAAGGATCGGCAAGGATGACAGACATGAGTTCAGCTTGCTGTTGATTAATCTGATAACTGGCTCGCTCAAGGTTGGCAGCTGTTTCCGGTTTATAGTTGGGCATCTGCCGCGCTTGCTGTAACATTTCCTGATTCACCCCTGCTAGTGCTTCAGCAATGGGGGAAAATTGGGGCTTCACCGCAGCCAACTCAGATGCCAGAATAAATTCTGTCTTTGTCTTGCCCTTACTATCCTTCTCCACCCGTTGGACTAACTTTGGGTCCGGAAAGCTGATAAACTTATTGTCGCGATCGACAATGAAAACATAACCATTGGTCTTTTTCTGCCAGGATTCAGTAAAGGCTTGTAAACCTTCCAGTTTTACATCGATGGTTACAGCACCAGAAAATTCTCCCCCCTCCTGAGTGGCAATGGTACAAGTAACCATTGGCTGTTGGGAAAAAGGGTCTACATAGGAGCGACTCCAGAAACACCTCCCAGGTTTTAAGTATCGCGCTATGACGTACCAGTCTTCATTGTGATACCCAGACTGGTTATAGTCATCATAGTACTTGAGGGTTCCATCTAACTCCCTACCCCAAAAGAAACTTCTTCTTGCCACATTGGAGTTAAACTTATAGGGTTCGGGCCAGACTCCACCCCCGGCAATGCCCAAGTCCCCTTGAAAATCAATTATTTTGGGTATAAAGTTTTTGAAAGTGGTTTCTGATTTCGGTAATTGTTCTGATGTAATACCGAGGGTGCGAGTCAAACCAGCAACTTCTTTCGAGCGAGAGGTTAAATCGGAGACAGCATTGTCACCGGTTTGTCGAATCAGCCGGGATGACTCAGTAAAAACCAGCTTTTTACCTTCAGTATTAATAGCAAACATAAAACTACCAATCAAACCAAAGGCAAAAATTCCCAAACCAATTAGCGTCTGGGAATTCAAGCTCATATACCATTTGGTATTGGATTTGTTTAGTATCATTTGATTAACAACAGATGTCGAAATGATATTAAGAGAAGCTTTAGCTCGTGGCTCCCGTATCTGCTTAGAATCCCCCGAATTAATTCGGGGGAGTGTCAACAATCGTTAATCTTCTCGTCTCCCGTAATCCATTGTTATGAAGTACCCACAGACTCCGCTTACGCTATGTCTGGGGCTTCGCGTCTCACTCGCCGTTGCTCTGTTGGGTATCCCAAAAAAATGGGTATCCGGAACTCAATCCGGTCTGAGTGTTACACAGCGTCTCTGGCATTTTTGCCTTTCTCCCCTCGGTGGGGGAACCCGCGCAGCTGCCCGCCTCCCGCAGGCAGTTTGATTATTTTCCGCACAACACAGTTTGGTGTCATTCCTTACGGCTATAGCCTGCCAGTGACCGTGTTCTTTCCCCGAACTCTGCCGAGTACATACTTTATACCCAAAGGGTGGCCTCTTAGTCAGTCGGGAGGGTCAGCGACCAACAAATATTTTCCCATATATTCGTTATGAATTCAAGTCTCTGCCCTTGCTCTCATCCCCCGGTTCCGAAGACTCCACCGGGGGACTTCCCGCAAGGAGTGTTAAATCCTGTTTTGGTTTGGTCACATTGAACAAGTGTAAGCCAAAATCTCTAGATAAGTCTTCGCACACTTTGATTCCTCTCACACTATTGCCCTTCCCATCCAGTAAGGGTGAAAAAACACCAATCCCCAATTTCCCTGGAGCAACAGCAGTAATGCCGCCACCTACGCCACTTTTGGCAGGCATCCCCACTCGGTAAATCCATGTACCCGAAGCATCGTACATCCCACAGGTGAGCATCACAGTAATCACATCTTGCACATATTGTTCATCGAGCGCCCGTTCTTTGGTGACTGGATTCACCCCGCCATTTGCCAAGGTTGCTGACAACATTGCCAAATCGCGAGTATTTACCATAATTGAGCATTGCTGAAAGTAAAGATCCAAGGTTTCCTCAATCTTTTCACTAACCATGCCAAAATTGAGCATCAGATACGCCATTGCTCGGTTGCGGTTACCCGTTGCCTTTTCTGATAAAAATACGGGCACATTGATGTCGTGATCCCGTCCGGTGTAGCGTTTGAACATATCCAGAACTCGTTTCAGGCGTTCAGTGCCGTTCTTTCCTTCGATCAAATCAGTAGTAGCGATCGCTCCTGCATTTACCATTGGATTATAGGGGCGATTGGTTTTCTCATCCAACACAATGGAGTTAAATGCTTCCCCCGTCGGTTCTACACTCACTTTATGATTGACATATTCCCGCCCGTGAATTTCCAGCGCCAGGCCAAACATAAATGCTTTTGATATGGACTGAACGGTGAATAATTTGTCACATTCCCCCACCTCAAACACCTGTCCATCGACAGTCACAACACAAATACCAAAATGCTCTGGATTGGCTAAGGCAAGTTCGGGAATGTAGTCTGCCGCCGCACCTTCATTTAGGGATTGGTATTTTTCATGGAGTTCATTCAGATAGGTGCGAAACCCAGAGGTAACAGATGTAATAGAACTCGCTAAGGAATGTAAATCACCAGGGTCAACCATTCTATATTCACTCCATAATCTGTTGGGCAAGTTTTTGGAATTCTTGGGTGACTGGGTGATCTGGATATTTAACGCAGAATACCCCTTCACTGGCGAGTTTGATTATGTCTTCTGATAAGGGGAAAATACCCCCAACAGTTGCATTGTAGGCTTGTTCAACCTTCTGACGTAAAGCCTCCAAATTCATGCTGGGTAAGGCTTTATTCACCACTAACAACATTTTACGAACTTTCAACTGCCGAGCTACATCAATAGTCACTGCTGTCCCCTGGTAGTCCTGCTTATCGGGACGGAGGATGAGAATTAAGAAGTGGGAAATAGCGATGGTCAAAAATGTTTCTTTCGACAAGCCGGGGTGGGTATCAATAAACAGGTAATCGAGTTTTAATGACTTTACTAACTGGCGGAATCCATCATTTAGCAACTTGACATCATAGCCGTCTTTCAAAATACGGGCAATGTCATCGGCTTTGATACTGGAAGGAACTAAGAAAATCTTGCCATCTCCCTGCAATTCCACATTGGCACTCACATCATAAGCCGCGTCTGCAATGCTACTCTCTCCCCATAGGTAAGAATTGAGGGTTTTACCCATTTGCTCTGGTTCCAGCCCAAAGAGATTGTGGATTCCTGGTGAAGGAATATCCATGTCAACCACACCCACTCGATATCCCTGCATTGCCACCGTAGTCGCCAGATTTGCAGTAGAATTTGACTTCCCTGTACCACCCCGGTAGGAGTGTATGGAAATTACTTTAGGCATATTGTTATATTTTTAACTTATAGATGTCAATTAAATCAGTTATCAGTTCAATTGACAAAAGTCAAATCCTGGGATGAATTGGGGACTTAAACCCAACAATCCCTTTTCAATGTAGGCTGTAGCAGCTTTTGCTACGGGTCTACACTGTGAAATCGCTCAAGTATTATAAGAGGTTATTCAATAGTAATCAACCAATAATTTTGCTCAATATCCGCACAGATCCCCGACTTCTTTAAGAAGTCGGGGATCGTTCGCACCCGCGACTCCTCAAAATTAATGAAAAGGAGTACTACCCATTTATCTATATATTAATTGTCCCATTCTTTTTTTAAAATGGTATTACCTTGAACAGCAAGAAGGCTCACACTGAACCCGATAGGGTCAGTGTTGAGATGAATTGCGCGTGAGTTGACGACAGTCCTTGGACCAAATTTCCCCTGTGGGGAAACAGGGAAAAGGACATGGAGGAAACGAACAATTTGTACATTTTTAACTAGCTGTGATTGATTGTGTTATCATGAATATTGAAACACAGTAATAGGTCGATACCCTCCGGATTCGCCACTTTGGCGGGACGGAAACCGACACCGCCAAGTGGTCTCACCGTGTACAGAGCAGTCAAACTTAGAATTTATCCTACCGATGAGCAGGAGTCTTATCTAGCTCAATGTTTTGGCAATACAAGGTGGTTGTGGAATTATATGCTCAATGCCACAACTACGGCGTACAAAGAAACAGGAAAGGGGCTTTCTAAGGTTGCAATGGACAAATTGTTGCCTCTTTTAAAGAAAGAATATGAATGGTTAGGGCTTGCGTACAGTCAAGTATTGCAACGAGTAACATTCAACCTTTCTAGTGCATTTGTCAACTTCTTTGAAGGACGTGCTAAGTATCCTAACTTTAAGTCTAAACATGGCAAACAATCGATTCAGTATCCTCAAAATGTAAAACTCATACCGCAGGATTCTGTAATCAAGTTTCCTGGGAATTTAGGTATGGTTAAAACTGTGTTTCACAAAGAGCTACCAAATACTAAATTCACAACTGTAACTATATCTAAAAATGCTGATGGTAGATACTATGTATCTATTCTGTTTCATCAAGAGGACGAACCTGTAGTAGCTATTAATGATGCTATTGGCGTTGACCTTGGTTTAAAGAACTTTGCTATAACTTCTGATGGGTCAAAGTATGACCTACCCAAGAAGCGACTAGCAAAACTAGAGAAGAATAGAAAACGTAAACAAAAAAAGTTAGCTAGAAAGACTGATAAAACTTCTAACAAACGTCGTAAGGCTAAACGTTTGGTTGCAAGAGTCTCTAGTAAAATAACTAGAGTTAGAGAGGATTTTCTACACAAGCTATCTCGCAAAATAGCATACGAAAATCAAGTAATTTGTGTAGAGGATTTGGCAGTTAAAAATATGGTGAAGAACCCTAACTTGGCAAAAGCTATTAGTGACCAAGGATGGGGAATGTTCCTAACTATGTTGAAATACAAAGCTGAAAAATTTGGGCATACCTATATTGAAATAGGTCGTTTCTTCCCATCATCTCAGCTTTGTAACGAAACTCTACTACCAATCCCAATACTGCAAAATGGTTATGATTCATTGGGGGTTAGGTCTGTGGATTGTCCACACTGCCAAAAACAGCATGATAGAGACATCAATGCTGCTGTCAATATCAAAAATGAAGGTTTGCGACTTTTGGTGAGCCACTACGGTCTTGGGATCTCCCCAACTGAAGTAACTGGCTCACTGGTAAGAGTGTTAGGAACTAGCACTTCTGCCCAAGGAGGGGATGTAAGACCAAAGACTTCTGGACGTAAAAAATCTACGAAGTCTGAGGCAATCCCCAATGAGTTGGGAAGCCTACACCGTACCGTCAGGTCGG
>JASJDS010000320.1 GCA_030065055.1 Calothrix sp. MO_192.B10 | reverse complement strand
GATACAAGCCCCCGGATTCATCCGTGGAGAGTCAAAAATGTTTTCCTTATTTCAAGCCCCTCGATTCATCGATGGGGTCATACTTTTGACTTTTGACTTTTGACTTTTGACTTCCGCGAAGCGGTTGACCCGCTTTACGCAACCGTTCCGTTTCTGCTGCTAAGGTTGTTCCACGGGCAGCCAATTCCGCTTCATATTCTTTATCAGCGCAAGTTAGATATTGTTGAAAATAATCTTTATGGTGTAGATAAATAAAATCTCTATTCCCCATGTTTCAACTACCGAACGCGAAACAATATCCAAACTAGTCAAAAAATGCCTAGATGCAACAGGTTTTAACTGTGAAGCATGGGAAAAAGAAATATCGGTAAAATCCTAGTCACTTCCATCACAAAACTTAAACAAAAAGGCAAAACCTAACCCCCACCCCTTAAACTATGAATTATGAATTATGAATTATGAATTACAAAACCATGCAACCAGCTTTACGTATCACAACCAAAGTTCTACCAGGAAACAAAATAGAAATTGAAATTCCCGAAGCTGAAATAGGCGATAGCGTTGATGTATTCGTGATTTTACCAGAAAAAGCTGAACCAAAACATCGTTCTGTACTGGAGATTATAGAAGAAAGTCGCAGGAGACACCCTTCTCGAACTGCTGAGGATATAGATAAACAACTACAAGAAGAACGTGCATCATGGGACAGCTAATACTTCCAACAAGTGGCACTATTTATATAGATACTTCCGTAGTTATTTATACTATTGAAGGCAACCCTGATTATTATTATCTTCTGCAACCACTATGGTCTAAATTCTACACAGGAGAGATTCAAATAGTCAGCAGTGAACTAATATTAATGGAAGTTTTAGTTGTTCCATTGCGTAATGGTAACAATTCTTTAGTAGCAGACTATGAACAACTATTATTATCATCTCAAATGCAGTTAATTCCTATTAGTCAATCTGTACTGCGACAATCTGCAAATCTTAGAGCTACAACTAGCATCAAAACACCAGATGCTATTCATGCAGTGACAGCCTTATCTGTTAGTTGCAATCAATTTATTACCAACGATAAAGGCTTTCGTAATGTTTCTGGTTTACCTGTTGTTATTTTGAGTGAGGTATTAGCATCTTAAACCATAGATATGGTAAGTTAACGAGGTGGCAGAGCGGGTTGTACGGGAGAAATTAGCGGCAAGAGCAGGAGAAATAGCCAGCCTTGTCCCCAAAGTGCGGGCAATGAACCCGGAAATTGTGGAGTTGAGGGAATCAATCAAGATGCTGGAAGCAATCAACGACCCCGACTTAACCGAAGTTATTGAGCGCAAGAAGACCAAATTACATCTCCTCCAAGAGACGGAGGAGATAAAAACCGTGGAGTCACAGGAGAAAGGGAAGTTGCTGGAAATGGTTGTTCACCCTGGTTTCTGGGATGGGATGATACCGAGCGATCGCAATGCCATTTACCGTGATTTAATTGAAGTGGTGTGGTGCGATCGGGGTAAGCTGGAGGTTGTACCATATAATTGACCCGCTTTACGCAACCGTTCGGTTTCTGCTGCGAGGGTTGTTCCACGGGCAGCTAATTCCGCTTCATATTCGCCCATTCTTCTCAATAGGATTCGTATAGCTATCTGCATCGTTGTTTGTGTGGCGTTCTTCCTTAATTTACTGTTGGGCAGAAAAAATTCTGTTAATGGTGGGCAGATTTGGTTTTGCACCCATTGTGAATTAAGGGGATATTCGAGCAATTGGCGTTGCTGATTAAGGGAATGATTTTTATCTCACCCAAAGGACGCATTAGACACCGAAGGTGCGGTTTCAGCGTGAGGAAGCTGGTTTTACGGTACTTAACCCTGTGGCATTGCAGTCAGCTTCGGGTTATGTTTTTTACAATGTATCTGATTGGAAGTTAAAGAAATTGGTGCAGACGGCTTCTAATAATCGGCAGGGGAGTAGGTTGGGTGTAACGCAGTGGAACCCAACAATTAATCCAACAATTAGGAAGCATTCCAAATATTAAATTATTGTAGTGCGGGTATCTTGCTTGCAGAGGTAGTGTAACACAGTGGAACCTAATGATTGTGTTGGGTTACGCTACGCTCCACCCATATCAAGTTTAAATCAAGTTATTTGTTATACAGTTAAGTATTATCACTTAAATTATTTCACAATAATGATTTCAAGCATTTCTACTGTGGTGGTATGAGATAGTCATGATTTAACTTCAAAAAGTAACAATTTATTGAGACAGCATTCTAGATATATCAACTCATATCGCATCCAAATATCTTGTTTCAATAAATCCCATAATTGCATTTCAAAGGAGAATAAAATCATGGTTAAATCTATGCCCCTTAAAATAGACATTCCCTCACAGAATGATTTATTAAAAAATACAGAATGGGACTGCGAAGAAAAGTCAAACTATAAAATATATCAGTCAGGTAGTCATATTAATAGTAATTTTATTCAGGTATACGTTCCAAATCATCCATATCGTGACGAAAAAGGAAAAACCAAAGCTGTAATTTATATGCATGGCTTTGCTTTATGTATGCCAATGTTCTACGAGCAACATTTAGAAAAGCTTGTAGAAAAAGGTTATTATGTATTATTTCCTGGTTTTCAAAAGAGTGATTACCCAGAGAAGCCAAAAAACCATGAAAAGATATCAGATAAGAATCAAACAGAATTAGTAAATTGGTCAGCAATTATCGAATTTATTCAAGAGACATTTAAACATCTTTCCAAAGGAAAGGTAAGATCAGTTTTAAGAAAGATTATTGTTACAGCAATCAGGATAAGGTTATTTCTGGCAATTTCTCTAATTATCGGGTTGATTTCACTAACATATTACTTTGTTGACCGTAGATATGGAAGGCATTTAATCAAACTAATTCGTACTGTTAGATATAGTCTATTTCAAAGTCCATCACAATGGATGGAAAAAGCAATGACTACCACAGACGATGCATGGGAAATGCTATGTAAAAATGATTCCCAATTAGCCGCAAGCAAAACAGACTTTTATCTTTTTGGTCATTCCCTTGGAGGTTTACTAGCATTAAGTTGGATTTACTATCTTAAACAAGAAAAAAATCCAGATAAAACTCAATTAACATCAAAATTTTATCCGCAACAAATTATTGTTTCCGACCCAGCACCCAATACAATTTTAGGTATTCCCAAAACAGTTACTTTGGTTTTACAACTATTGAATTCTCGTTTAACTAGGGGAGCAATTGATATTAAAAAAACTGGGCTTGATATCGACGTACCTGTAGCTATTTTGCACGGAGATGATGACAAATTAGTTAAACCCGCAGCTTGGAATAAAGCTGGATTGTTTAGCAAAAAATCCAACTTTGATTATATAGCGTCTGCAGATAAGAAAATATATTTCTCACTGTCGGATAAACAAAAGCATTTATTTGCATGTCACAATCAGGCAGTAACCAATACTACGTATTTCAAAGATGCTTTATTTAAAAAATTTGGTGGTGTGAAACATGGAGGAAATGCCTATAATAATGAATATATTTGGCCTGGTTTGAATTTAGTTATAGAAGACCAGGTTAAAGCTTCGGAATTATTAGATAAATTCCATCTAAAGACAATCAAAGTGGTAGATAAGTTACCTAAAAAACCTTTGAAGATAAAGCGAATTTTGATAACTGTCTTATCTATGATGGCTTTATCGGGATTGGGATATTTTCTCTGGAATCAAGCAATGATTTGAAACAAATATAGCGGTTTTCACGCTTGAGCAATATACCAAACTACCCCTCGTTCCCTCTCCTTATTTTAGTTTTTGGCGTTCTGACCTACCGAGGTTATAAGTTACTGAAAACTTGGAAGATTTTGCTTTTCCCCTTCTTCTCTGTAGGAGTTAATCTAAGTTTTGTCTTTTTACTCAAGGGGTATGGTCAAGATAATGCCATTTGATTAGGCAAGGATAAATAAGCCTAAAATTGTACATAATGGTATAAATTGGACAAGTTATGTACCTTACTCCGATTGAAGCGCAAAAACGTTATGGATATCATCGTCGAACTTTAAGCAGGTGGGCTGACGATGGGAAAATTGACTTTATCTTTTGTGGGGTCTGGGGAGCTATAAGACCCACATCCTACCCGTAGGGAGGTGTGGGATACATGGACTCCCCCAAGATATTTTCTAACTCAAAAAAATCTGTGCGATCGCACCCCCTAACGTTTCCCGAAAACCTTGCATGGTGCGATCGCTTCACCTGACAAGAAATAACCAGGAGGACGCAAGCCCAGTGTTTTTAAACCTGGGTTAGTACGACGGAAAGCGATTTTAATCGCCGTGTTTCTCCTCAATCATTGTATTAACAAAAGTTCTTAGTCGTTCTTGCCAGTCAGGAACGACTTTAATTTTCTCTTTCATCTCAGGGGTTACTCTTAAGGTCAAAACACTACTTAAGCTTACTTCCCTATCAGTAGTAAACCTATCTTTATGACCTTTTTCAAAATA
Organism: Calothrix sp. MO_192.B10; assembly: GCA_030065055.1. Lineage (GTDB taxonomy): Bacteria > Cyanobacteriota > Cyanobacteriia > Cyanobacteriales > Nostocaceae > Calothrix_A. The sequence goes on along the minus strand of JASJDS010000320.1, from coordinate 1,197 downwards.
TCTACTTGTTCTTGCGGACATAACTACTATCAACGTGTATACTAGTAGTATAACCCATTTTAAAAGGTCGAAAAAAATGGCACGTTCCAAAACTCCATCCTTCATCACAGAGATACCGTTAAAAGTGAATAGTCAGCAAGAAAGGGAATTATTAGCCAGGTTTCAGGCTGCAAGACAGCTTTATAATGCTTGTCTCAATGAGGCGATGGTAAGAATGGAGCAGTGCAGAAAATCTCAACCTTACCAACAAGCCAAAAAGTTAAATAGGAAGAAGGATAAGACCAAGCGTAAAAAACTATTTCAAGAAGCTAGAGAACAAGCCCGATACACCGAATACAGCTTACAGAGCTTTGCCACGTTCACCGCTAATAATAGTAAGTGGATGAGTGATAAGTTAGACGCTCATGTCAAACAAACAATTGGAACAAGGGCGTTCAAAGCTTCAGAAAAAGTTATATTTGGCAGAGCCAAAAAGGCTAGATTTAAAGTCACTTCTAGATTTAAGTCTGTAGAAGGTAAATCAAACCAAACTGGTCTTAGATTCATTGATAATAAAGTTGTTTGGAGGAAACTTGCTCTACAACCAATTATTGATTGGGCTAATCCAGTTATCGCTCATGGCTTAAATTACAGGGTTAAATATTGCCGTTTAATCTGGCGTTTTATAGGTCAGAAAATCAGATGGTATGTACAGCTTGTTAATGAAGGTCTGCCATATCAAAAGCCTCAAAACTATGTAGCTGATGGCGTGGTGGGTATGGATTTAAATATTAGTAATATTGCCTTTGTTGCTAATAATAAAGCCGGTCTACTACCCTTTGCTGACAAGGTTCCTGCCTATGAAAAAGAAATTACCAGCCTACAAAGAAAGCTGGATAGAAGTAAGCGGATTCATAACCCGAATAATTATGAACCTGATACTTATGCAAGAGTTGGTAATAAAATTTTTCTCAAGAAAGGGAAGAATAAAAAGTCAACCAAAAAGAATAAAATTAAGTGGGTTAATACTAAAACTTACTCAAAGAATAGAAGGAAATTAGCCAACCTTAACCGGATAAAAACCAGCTATGCTAAATCCCAAAATAGAAAGCTGGTAAACGAGATATTACGTCATGGGAATGATATTAAAACCGAGAACGTAAGTGTTAAAGGCTGGCAGAAAAGATATGGCAAGGCTATATCCCAAAAGTCACCAGG
>JASJDS010000156.1 GCA_030065055.1 Calothrix sp. MO_192.B10 | reverse complement strand
GTAGGTTGGGGAGCCACTCCGTTGCGGTGAAACACTTGCGGTGGACGGGTTCCCCGGCATAAGCAAAGTGTTGAACCCGGAGGGAGGTTCCCTCCGTTGTAGGAAGTGGCGTTTGAGGAACGAAACCCAACATTACCAAATTTTTGTTGGGTTTCACTCCGTTCTACCCAACCTACTACTTCTCTTAATATACAAGGGTGCGTTGCGCTGCGCGACAACACAACGCCAGTCGCCTTATGTCGGGAAACCCGCCAACAGCGCTGGCTCCCCTACGTATTTTTTCAAAAATCAAATATGATTCCTATATAAAGAAAAATAAAGATTAATTATTAATATAAATATTAATTTATAGAATCTTGATTTGCCAGACATAAAAAGTAACCTTTTTTAACTTAGCAATACCCAAAAATACAACCTGCGATCGCCTAAAATTATGGACAGTAAAATTAGTGCTAAATTGCGAACAAATCCTTTGCAAGAGGTCAAACTCCAATGAATACAGAAGTAAAGCGTCAACTTTTGCTGAAAATCTTTCTAATTGCTTGTATTGTTTCTACAGCTATTCACTTCACCGATAACTATCTCTACATTGAACAATATCCTCAACCAGATTGGATTACACCTTCCTCTGTGTGGATTTCGTGGGTTGTTTGGACATTAATTGGTCTTACAGGCTACTGGTTGTACCAAAGTAAGAAGTTTTGGTTAGCTTATTTATGTTTGATTGTTTACTCTTTTTGCGGTTTAGATAGCTTGGGACATTACTTGTATGGATCAATGTCCGACTTTTCGGTGAAAATGCATTTGTTTATTGTCACTGACGGACTGACAGGTTTAGCAGTTCTGGGATTTACCCTTTGGTCGGGTTTAATTATCAAGGAGCAATTCGGAGAATTTAGCAATACTACTATGTAAGTATTTGTAGTAGTTGTAGTTGTAGGTTGGGTGAAGCGTAGCGTAACCCAACATTTTAGTATTTGTAGCGAATGAATCAAATTGTGATACGCCAAGGGCGTTCTTTTATTTTTTATATTTGCTCTCCAAAATGAAGATGCGATCGCACTTGTAGCGTTTTTTTGGCGAGCAATTAGGTATTGTGTTGTTTAAATAGTTTCTGTTTTCCTCATATTCTATGTTGGGTTCCACTTCGTTCCACCCAACCTACGGAGGATTGCGATCGCACTATTGTTCTATATCACTGAAAGCCAAGATTGACAAGACTTATAATACCCTCTCGTACATTTGCTCTGGGGGAACTTCAGATATAGGAATTAAGGATTACGTAAATATAATTTCTGGCTGGCATGATTTTCAATCTGATTTTTAAAATGATTCATCATCCCTAGAATTTCATCATGCAATTGTTGATATTCGTCACGAGTGAGTGATAAATATTCACCATATTAAATCTTCTGTGAACCACTCATTTAAGTCTTCCAGTGTCTGAATTGTCATACAGCAAAGAATTCCCGACCTAAAGGAATGAGTTTAGGTAATCGAACTCTAGCATCCTTGCCACGCCCAAAAGCAGATGTATAATCTCGATTAGACCAAAGTTCTATTATTTTCTCTCGCAGTTCCTGACAATTTGGATTATATTGCTCATAGTTATAACCAATTCCCAAGGCTATTGTCTCAAAAGGTGCTAACATAAAGCCTCCAAAAAATTTTTGTTTTTTAGTATCATATTTTCTAAAGCTTTCACCCGCCATGCATTCACCTAAAACTTGGAATGTTCTTTCAAAAGCAGCTTGTTCTTCTTTAAAATCAAAACTAGGATTATTGGCAATTTCTTTAATTTTTTCTGTAAAAAATGTATCGACATCAACAATTTTTTGAATCAAGTTTACATCAATTTTACGCAGCACTAAAAATTTACAAAAAATCTCAATATCATCTTGTTCTTCTAGAGATTTTTCATTTATAGCAATACAAGCTTGAAAATTTTCATTTGCACTTAATTCTTTAATCCATCGATATAAATCTGGATTTAAGCTAACTAAAATACAATTTCTCAATTCTTGGGAATTAGCAATCGAACCTCCAGTATTTAGTCTTTGAAAAAGCTCATATTTTGCAGAAGGGTCGCTTTCTTGCAGTAAAATATTGACATCTATTTTAGCTCTTTTTATCAATAATCTTTGGGTTGGCGTAAACCCTTGCATAGAACCTTCTGGATGTTTTTTATCTTCCCATATCTTTCCAGCCAAGGAAGGTAAATATTCAGTTATTTGTAAAGTTAATGGAGGAATTAATTTACCTTCATCATCCTTTAATATACCTACAAACTGGTAAATAGTTGACAACCTTTGTAAGCCATCAACAACATCCCAAATACCATCTTTCCGTTGAGATACAAAAATAGGTGGTATGGGTATACCCAATAAAATAGATTCAATTAATTTGGTTTTTTGATAGTCAGACCAACGAAAGAATCTCTGAAATTCTGGATGAATTTCTACTTCTCCTTGCTGGTATAGACTAATCCATTCACCAATGGACATTGAGTAGTTATCTGATCGAATTTCCTGTCTCTTCTGGTCAATTTCAGATTGGAGTGTATCTATTTGTTCTTCGATATTCATACTACCGCTTCCAATGTGTAGAATGGTAAAGATAAATTGCTAGATGTATTGGATTAAGTTATAATTCATAATTTGCAGCATTCTCAATTAGCCCAGATTTCACGGGAATGAATTCCCTTTTCTTAAAGACAAAGTCTGATAAATCAGACGCTCGTAATACAGGAGAGCGCGTTTCAACGTGCTTGGTTTATTAGCCTTGAAATAAATTTCAAGGTGGGAATGTGGACTAAACGAGATTGCTGCAAGTTATCAGTTACAACACACATTCCATTTTAGCGATCGAGATTATCTTTACGGGGAGTACCCCATTTTATTACAAGTAATCATCCGGACTTGATATTACGAGCGATCGCAAAATCAAAAAATCAAAAATAAGCGATCGCCTGTAAAATAATAAAACCCTGCAATTCCGAAAAATTACAGGGTTTGATATTAATTAGATTTGGTAGCGGGAAGTGGATTTGAACCACTGACCTTCGGGTTATGAGCCCGACGAGCTACCAGGCTGCTCTATCCCGCGTCGTCTTTAATTAGTATAACCCCAAGTCAGAATTTTGGCAACTACAAAATTGATAATTCCCCAATCACTTCCAGGCGCTTGTATTGATCGAAGGTGAGAAACTTTTCTCCTAAGGCTTCGGCAACGCTGGGAGCAATCCAGCCCAACTGTTGCAGTAAATGGATGGCAACAGCATATTTAGCCCTTTTAGCACCATCTATGACCTTAATTGCCAATCCCATACCTTCACCGAGCATACCCACACACTGTACCCCTTCTGCCCCTGATTTACTGACTAATTCCCCTGGGGTTAAACGCATGAGTTCAGTGTCAAATTCTCCGTCTCCTGCTACCATTTCTGGATAATGGGTCATGGCGCGAACAATACGTTCCATATCCAAATTGCCCCCAGAAGCAAGACGAGCATACAGTGATGCCATTTGCCCTAGTTGCATCAAATAGGTGGGTACGCCACAATCATCGCGGACACTAATAAATTCTTCTGCTGGCATCTGCAGAATTTCCGCTACTTTTTTTAAAATCAGTTGTTGTACTGGGTGCTTGCGTTGTAAATAATTATTCAAAGGCCAATTACGCTGTTGACATACAGCCAAAATTCCTGCGTGTTTGCCAGAGCAATTGTATTCTAAAGGGCTACGTTTGCCTGAAGGGATGGGACATTGCAGTAGGGAGGGATCGATATCAGCCCGCCATAAAATATTAAATACTTGTCTGACCTGCTCTATGGTACCCTTGTGGGAACTGGTAATAATTGCTAGGTCGCGATCGCTCAGTTCGTAGCTTTCTAGAGTGCCTGTTGCTGTCACCGCCAGGGCTTGGAATGGTTTGAGTGCCGAACGGATAAATGTTGCTGTTTCTGCATTTCCAGCAACAGAAAGTACTCTCCCCCTCTCGTCACAAACAGCCGCATGGACTATATGCCGGGATTCTATAATGCCTTCTCGCAGTAGCCTAACTTCCAATGCAGTGGCTTGAGTTCGTTTTCCCATTGTCATGGGCTAAGTTTCACCAATAATAATTTATGTTAAATTGTAGCCTTGAAATTCACTAGCTATGGATGGCACCGGGTACACTCTCCCATAGCAAATGTTTCAGACCAAATGCCAAACTATCGTACCAGCAACGAACAACACAGCCAAGCCTGCAAAGGTAATTTGCAACCTACGGAGAATCGGTTTGATTTCGTAGCTGACAATTAATCGATCGCGTGCTAATAATTCTTTGGGTTTTGTCCAAGTTTGACCATCATACCATCCCGACTCCTCATAAAATATCACTGAACTAAATAGGCGATCGCGCACATAAGACCATCCTAAGTACAAATGTACTAAAGCCAGAATCGCACCAATACTGGCTCCCCCTATACTACAGAGGAAAAAATGGATCGCTTCCTTTTGGGGTGAAAAGCTAGCCGCAGCCACTGGTGCTGCCACTAGCCAACAAAAGCCACAAATCCAAGCCATTTTTTTCAGATACCCTAACCAATTGCGGGTGCAATCACTAAATAACCATGCAGATTTTAATTCTTGGTATTCATTGAGTGGTTGCTGCTCTGTGGGAACTGGGCAATTGGATAGTGAAGAATAGGTCATATTGGCATACTCCCACCATCATCGTTTGTTTGTAATTGTACCCTTTCTGCATGACCCCAAAATGCTTCTAGGTTGTAGAATTCTCGTTCTTTTGGCATCATGATGTGAACAATTACGTCACCGTAGTCTTGCAGTATCCAATTACCCTCTCCCTTGCCTTCTGTACGTAAAGGGAGACGCTGACATTCTGTTTCTACTTTATCTTCAATGGCATCTGCAATTGCCCTTACCTGCACCCGAGAATAGCCAGTCATCATCAGAAAGTAGTCAGCTAGATAACATACATCTGCCACCTTCAAAACTAAAAGGTCTCCAGCTTTACGATCCGATGCGGCTGCGGCGATGGTTAAGGCTAATTGTCCACTTTCTTCCGACTCAGCAGATTTAACCGTTGCAGGTTGAACTTCGTCATCGGTTACGGCAATAGATTGGAGTGGAAAATTTCCTTGGAGATAATCAGACATTAAACCTCGACTAATTTTTCTCTTGATAACAATTTTTGGCAATTACCTACAAATAACAATAAGAACGCAACTGTATGAGTGGGTTTTTTTTGCATACTAACAAAAAAATCAGTTTCTATGTATTATGTACCAGATGCTGACTGTTGAGACTTCCATTTTTGCAGGAACCAGTTACGGGTAGCAATAGTTCGGGGATGAATCATGCCACGACTATTTACCAGAAACTGGAGAGAATAGTCGCATACTTGCCACACAGCTCCATAGATATTTTTTCTACTTGCTTGTCGTAAAGTTTGCAATTCAGGAGTATCACCCCTTCCTGGTTCCAAGGTATCAGCTAAGAATACGATACAACACACCGGACTCATGTCTGGTCTACCTAAAGTGTGATTAGCGATCGCCTGTAATATTTCTTTATCTTCAACGCCAAATGTATCTCTAGCTACTATGGCACTTACATCTGCATGTAATAGGTGAGGGTTAGCACTCATCACCTCATCAACATCCAAGCCCTCTGTTGATGCCATGTGCAATAGTTTTTTCGAGGGGAAATATTTAGCAAGATCGTGCATTAATGCAGCTTGCGCGACTTTTTCTGGTTTTAGTTGATGGTGAATAGCTAGTTCCCTAGCCATCTGTTCAACTCTAAGAATATGGTCAACTCTGGAAGCTTTAACATTCTCTTTTAGCCAGGATATTACTCTTTCCCGCACCATAGCAATGCAACCAAATACAGTTTTTTTTCAGGCTGGATACTTCTATCTTAACCGAGTTATTCACTTAAATAGCGAACTGGACTCAATGAAGAGAATAAACTGAATCACAGTGTCTATTGTGAATGAATACACCTAAAAGTACGAGGGAGAATGGTAGTATAGCCCCGCATTTTGAAATCGGGGCGGAAATATGCCTGCGGCACGCTGCATGAACAACACCACTGATGAATGTAGGAAGATGAAAAATGGAAGATAACTGGGATTGGGAAGTAAGGAAGATGCAATCAATAAGTTTTTCACCATCCTTGGTACAAACGATTGATTATGACCAAACAGCAATCGGTGTCAAAACCCCCAATTTTGTAGTGGTGGAAAAATATTTCTCCTACTCAAGTCGTGTGAATTTACCAATGGGGAAACTGATAACTGATAACTGAAATGACTGCTCGGTTTAAACTTCCTGTTTCGAGACTATAACTGATTTCATCACCGAGTTCTGATGGACAATTTCGTAGAATAAGGACTCGTAACTATTTAAAGCTTGTTCGGCTGTATAGTGTTTCACAGCATATTGGCGACTGTTGTAACCCAAAGCTTTGACTTTGTCCGGATTTTGATACAGTTTTAAAATGATGTTTGCTAAAGCTTGGGGATTTTCTGGAGGAACCACTATACCACCACCACTTTTCCCAATCGCCTTAGCTGCTGTACCATTTTGGGGAACGGAAGCAACAATCCCCCTACCGCTAGCCATTAACACTTGAATTTTTGATGGCATATTGAAGCTAACAACATTTTTCTTTTGTACCACCAAACTCAAGTCAGCTGCGGCTAGCATTTCCGGTAAACGTTCTCTGGGCTGAAAAGGAACAAACACTACATTATCTGTTCCACATTTTTCACATTCCTGCTGTAATTTTTTGAGCCTATTTTTCTGTCCCACAATCACAAACGCTATATCTACCATATCTCGCAATTGGGCAGCAGCGGCGATTACCGTTTCTAATCCTTGAGTCAGAGCAATATTCCCGGAATATAAAACTACGAATTTCCCGTGGAGATTGTGAGCCTGACGGAAATAATTATTTTCCTTTGGTAAGGGTCGGACAAAATTAGTATCTACCCAGTTAGGAATGTGGGCAATTTTGTTAACATCTACTCCCTTCTTCTCTAAGTTATCAATAAATCCATCTGCGATCGCACTAATTTTTGTCGCATTGTGGTAAGCAAACTTCTCTAAAGCCGCAAGTAAATAGATCAATGAGGGATTTTTGATTAAACCCACCTTAATTGCTGCATCAGGTAATATATCTTGCAAATTTAACACCACAGGACACCGATACAACCACCCTAAAACAGTAGAAGGCACGCAAGCTGGTAGAGATGGTGATGTCGTTAAAATTACATCAGGTCGCCAATCCATTAGTGCGGGAATAAAGCTGGAAACCACAAAACTAGCATCCAACAGCAAACGATCTAATAGATTGGGTGCTGGACGAACCCAAACATAGCTACGTTGAATTTTGACACCATTTTTGTACTCAGTGTGGAACAATTTTCCCCGATAATTCTGGTAAATTTTACGATCGGGGTAATTGGGCATGGCAGTCACAACTCGCACTGTGTGTCCTCGTTTGACTAACCCCTCAGCCAATTCAGTCATCAAGGGAGCGATACCAATTGGTTCAGGATGATAGTTGTAAGAGTAAATTAAAATTCGCATATGCATTGACCAGGGCTAACCTGGTGTTGCTTCATAAATAGTTTTGATTATTCATTGATGCTGTTTGCCAACACCAACAGTTTCAATTCTCCATATAAATTTCCTTTATGTCTGCCAACTCTCAGTAAAGATTGAGTAAAACCACAGGTTCTTACTGAGACTCTACTATAATATTTTTATACACAGAAGCTAAAATAGTATATAGTTATATATTAATTTTTTGTCAGTAGAAATTACGTATTTATCATTAGTACTTTTACGTATAATAACTCAACCAGAGCAACTTATTTCCTTCAGACTTAATTTTTGGCAGTAGTGTTTCACAAGGGGCGATGGTTCCTGGGTTATAATAAGCTACGGGTTAACCATGACGAATTAAAATATTAAATATATAAATTAGATAGATATCACCATAGTATACGTAGATTTGAACATCTACCATTGATTCCCAATTGATATCACTGGTAACCATAGGGAAGCTAAATTAAACTGGAGGAGTTAAGGCTGATGATTTGGGAGAAAACTGAAAAAACCCAGGAAAAATAAATTTCTGGGTACGGGTAGTTCAGCAATCGAATCTCGATCATCACACCCATATTTAATTACTAGTACCCGTTACGCTCCGAAGCAAGCTCCAGAAAATTAACGTGAGCTTGGGTTTTAAGATTTGCATCAGCGACTTGATTGGGAATAATTGGTACAAAAATTTGCTAAAACTGAAAGTATCCCCTTTTTTATGACCGGAAATCATAGGGCGCAAGCCCCTAAATTCAATTTATGGGGATAAGCCCGTAGGACAATTCATTGTCCGTGCAAATTCTTCCACTAGTTCGCTAACACTAATGCCACGCCTGGTTGCTTCTTGCTTCATTTTTCCCCATGCGGTAGGCGTTAACACTACTGTTCTTTTTGTTTTAACTTCGTCGTGCAAGATAGGTATATTTTTTAGTCTTTTTTTCCCTTTTTTAGTTGTCATTGCTAGATATGCCGTGTATACTAAATATAAGCTAGCAAATAAAAGGAGGTGATTCAAGAGTGCTTGTAATGGAATATAAAGCTGTGGTCAACAAAACCCAAGAAACCGCGATAAACGAAGCTATTAGGACATCTCAATTTGTCCGTAATAAAGTGTTACGTTATTGGATAGATAATCGTGGTGTTGGCAAGAAAGAACTTTACCGTTACAACACTCAAATAAGAGATGAATTCCAGTTTGTTAAAGACTTAAATAGCCATGCTTGCCAAGCATCTGTAGAAAATGTAGAGCGTGCTATCAATCGTTTTTTTGATAACTGCAAGAAAGGTAAACCAGGAAAGAAGGGATACCCGCGATTCAAGAAACACAGTCGATCTGTTGAGTATAAACAGTCAGGCTGGAAACTACACCCAACCAAAAGACGGGTTAGCTTTACAGATAAAAAAGGTATCGGTGAAGTAAAACTTTTAGGTAAGTGGGATATTCATACTTTTGATGAAAAGCTGATAAAACGAGTACGTATAGTTAAGCGTGCCGATGGTTTTTATGTTCAGTTTTGCGTCAAAGTCGATAATACTCAATCTGCACCTGAGACTAACGCAGAAGTCGGTATCGACGTGGGTTTGCAACATTTCTATTCAGATAGCAACGGCAATCATGAACAGAATCCCCGATTCTTACGTAAAGCTGAGAAAAGTATAAAGGGTTCTCAACGCAAGATTTATAAAAAGAAAAAAGGGTCATCTGGCAGGAGAAAAGCGCGTGGTGTTTATGCCCGCAAGCATTTAAGAGTAACAAGACAAAGGAATGAACACGCAAAGAGACTTGCGCGTAACTTATGCCTACTTAACAGTACAGTCGTCTTGGAAGACTTAAATGTAAGGGGCTTGGTGAAAAACCACAAGCTAGCCAAGAGTATTGTTGATGCGTCTTGGTATCTTTTCCGCCAGTGGCTCGAATATTTTGGTAGTAAATTCGGTCGTCAAATAATTGCAGTGCCGCCACACTACACCAGCACCGAATGTAGTAATTGCGGTGTTAGAGTACAAAAATCTCTTAGCACTCGTACTCATTCCTGCTGGTATTGCGGACACACTGAACAACGCGATGTGAATGCCGCCAAAGTAATACTAAACCGTGCAACTACCGGAGGGCATCCGGGAAGTAACGCTTGGGGAGATGTTTCCTCTACCTCTGTTGGTGGTCACACCTGCAAAGGCAAGAAACGTCGATGAGCCAAGAATCCCCGCCCTTCTAGGGCTGGGGAGTGTCAATATTTGGTTTCTTTACGCAGGGAGAATGTCACGGAGTTCATCAGTATGGAAGAATTAGTAGTACTTGCTTTGATAGTTGTTTATGCAGGTGGTTTTTGGAGATTTTGGAGTGGTTTTGAGAGGACTAATTTCTCTCGCAGCCTTCCCAATCGTCTTGCCCTATCTTTTTTATGGCCTGCTTTATTTATTGCTAATAAATCTTATCGTCGTAACTTTAAAAAAGCCCTCAAAGGCTAATTAAAAGAATGTAGAATTTAGAATTTAGAATGAGCGAATTACGTCTTGCAACGGGGATTTTACCCCGACGCAAAACGCACTGCTTATAGAAGCAGGGGAATTCAACCCCCCAAGGTTGGTTAACATCCAAAAGAATATTGGTTCAATTTAAATCCTTCAAATTCCACCAGTGGGACGTATCTGGTTAATTGGCGGTACAAAAGAAAGTGCTAACTTGGCATTAGCAATAGTACAAGAGCAAATACCTTGTATTGTCACAGTCACGACAAAATCGGCAGAATCACTCTACCCAGATGTAGACAGTTTACAGGTTTGGGTAGGGCGTTTATCAGTAGATAAATTAGGGGAATTTTGCCAACAACAGCAAATAGTCGCCATTCTGGATGCATCCCATCCCTATGCTGTGGAAATTTCCCAGATAGCGATCGCTCTTTCTCAAGAATATCATCTTCCTTACCTACGCTATGAGCGCCCTACTGTAGAATCAGGGGCAGATAGGGGAGTTATTTATTTAGATAGTTTTGAGACATTGTTAGGGGGAGATTATCTCACGAATCATCGGGTATTACTGACGGTGGGGTATCGACCTTTACAGATGTTTCAAACATGGCAAAATCGAGCTACATTATTTGCCAGGTTACTTCCTTCTACCACAGCCTTAGAAGCAGCTTTGCAGGCTGGATTTACCCCAGATAGATTAATTTGTTTGCGTCCCCCCATCTCGGCTGATTTAGAAACAGCATTGTGGCGACATTGGCAAATTTCCCTGGTAGTTACTAAAGCATCGGGAACTGCTGGGGGAGAAGATATCAAAGGTATGGTTGCAGCCCAGTTAGGGATACCGTTGATAGTCATTAATAGACCCTTGGTTAATTATCCCCAACAAACCAGTGATGTGTCAGCTGCCATAGAATTTTGTCAACAAGCTTCCCTCGAAGGCAAAAGTAACTGAAAAATATTTGAGTCAAATGTGGTTTCAAAAATGGGGGAACATCCCAATTTTTGAAAAACACCCAAACCCTGGAAGGGTGAGGCTATACAAACCAAGCCTGCCTACGCAGGCTAGAAGTTTTTAGCCCACCTAATCGTGGGCTTTGTTCGTGTAGCGATACCCTTCTAGGGTATTGCATAAAAATTGGGATGCTCCCACAAATGGTTTGTTTACAGTTACTGGTGATTATAGGTTGCAGGGGTACTGCTATAAAAACGACAAATCATACCATATTCCCCAGGTGAGATTGCAATTTATTCTCTCCATAAAATATACCAATCAAATGATTATGGAATATCAGCAATAAAATCAGAAAAGTTGTGTAAATATATTCTTATTAAGAATTATATTTTTAACTTGACAGACCTAATAATTTGCTGATGCGTTGCTTCCATAACTATGAAAAGATTCCAACTTAGTCAAAAAGGTACTCGGAAACCGCGACTCAATTCAGCATTTCAGGCATTAATGCAAGTCCACTGGTGGATGGCTGGTTCCTATCTCGTTTTATTTTGTACGGGTTCGTTGATGGCTAGGCTGGAGCGCGGACAGTTTTTGCGTAATGAGTTGTATGATTTTCACAAGTCCATTGGTGTACTGACGATGGCATTATTAACTTGGCGAATTTTGATATTATTGCGAGTTTGGTGGCGTAAATACACTAAACGCACTCCCAAATTATCTTCATCTTGGTGGCGAACTTTTGCCTTGCATACTAGCTTATATATATTTATGTGGGGAGTACCTATTACTGGTTTCTTGCTTTCAAATTCCTTTAAAGCTAATAATGTCAAATTCTTCGGAATTTTGCTACCCGATATTTTTCCCAAAAATGAAGCAATGGTGGAAATAGGACGTAATTCACATTTTTGGTTGGCTTATACGTTTTTGGCATTTATTATGTTACATATTTTGAAATATTGGAAAGTGGTAAGGGCAAATTGGCGACGGTGGATGAATTTTGTACGCTAAGAAAATTTCCAGTAAATTAGAATTGTAGGTTGGGGAGCCACTCTTGTGCGCGGGTGAATCCTGCGGATACGCTACGCGAGCCCCGCGTTGAGAAAAGTGGCGTTTGAGGAACGTAGACGCGCAGCGGTGAGCCAGTCCGGTGGACGGGTTCCCCGGCATAAAGGAACTGGCGTTGACGTAGTCTCTCCGGAGGAGATACCCGAAGGGCTTCTCGTGCCGAGCTCCGCGAGGAGCTGCGCTAACGCCGTCAGGCGTTCCCGTAGACGCGCAGCGGTGAGCCACTGCGGTGGACGGGTTCCCCGGCATAAAGCAAGTGGCGAACCCGAAGGGCTTGCCGAAGGCTAGGGTAGAGTAACCCAACTACCAAAAATATTGTTATTGTTGGGTTTCACTTCGTTCTACCCAACCTACGTTTAATTATAAGTGTTTAACCGAACATGATATTAGGAATCAATCTACCGTTCCAAAACTGGTTTCACTTTGACTGTTAATACTCTCAAGTTTTTATGGGGAACTAATTTCTCGTGATATCTTGCTCTTTTTTGCCCTTGCTTACTAAATGAAGTCGATATTTGGCTTCTAGGTTTGTCCAAAATTCAGCAGAAGAACGCAAGGCTTGGGACAGTTCTATAGCCGTTTCTGGTGTAATTTTCTTGGTTCCCCGAATAATTTCGTTGATGGTTTGAACTGGACGACCCATAATTTCTGCTAAATCTTTCTGTGTGCAACATTTAACCTGTGCAAACCTGCGTATTCGCAGGCAACACCTGTATAGCATCAGATGAAAATCTAATGGTTGTTGCCGACAAAGCTTTGCTGTATAACAAAGCGCTGATCAACTTTTTT
>JASJDS010000319.1 GCA_030065055.1 Calothrix sp. MO_192.B10 | reverse complement strand
AATTTATTTATGGAACGAAGTAAAAACATTTGTTTCGATACAGGTAGTGCAAGAAACAATACGTCCGTAATCTTATCCCCTCAATTTATTTATGGGGATTATCTTTTTACTTTTTACTTTTATCTTTTTACTTTTTAAGCTCCTACACCTCTGTTCGAGTATGTGTAGGCTTCTCAGGCACTCCGTTCGCGTAGCGTGGCACTTCGCGCCTTAGAATGGGTAGAACTTCCTTAGAGGTATCATCGGTAATAGAGCCAACTATCACGACTTTACCTTTACGGCGTTTTATAGTGGGGAACACGTCCAGCCCCACTCTCTTGATGTTGATTGCGGCCTGAAATTCTGTTGGCTTGCTGTTAAAAATTCACCAGCTTGTAATCAGCAAGCTCAATGGAACTCATAAAATCAGAAAGAGCACCGACGACTGGCCGTGTTTCGTCTCGGTGCTCTCGCTGGTTCGCTCCTCACACACCTGAAAATATATCCCAACTTATTTTGATTGTCAACTGTTGTTACAAAAATTTTTGTATTGAAGTAACAGTAATGCTTTCCCCGATTTTCCAGTCCTTCCCTCCTTCCCTCCTGACTTCAATTTCCCAGCCAGCATCACCTAAAAGTCCTCGGTAGGTTGGAAGCCGCGCAGATTTATGTCGCCAAGGAAAACGACGGGGCAAATTTATTTGCCGCCAAATGATAAAATTTAAACATGACTGAAATGACCCAAGGCACTCTTAGCTCAAAGAGAAAACCGTTAGTTGGCAGTAAGTCAAGTGTTGGCGAGTAATGCACAATTTGAGCAATTGGGGGTGTCCGATAATTACCTCGGTTGTAGAACCAGACCGGATTTGTCCGGCGCGGGTAAGCCATCCTCGAGGTCCGGGAGCTAATATGCTTATTGGAGAACTCTGATATCATCGTTAGTTATCTCAGGGCTACTGAAAATCTTCGCTCTAGTTGACGGCATAGCGAAAGCCTTCGGTCTTCTAGCCGGAGGTAAGCTTACATAAATTGAGGAGCAATTATACCTAGCTTTTTTGACAGCAAATGTTTTAAAACTACCCTGGTTGCTAAAACCAGCCCAATCCTCATCCTAGCCAATTCAGGTTCGCTCGATTTCACTTCGCCCCAAATACGACAATTACTCCAAAAACCTTCAAAAGCATCAATTAAGCTCACCACACTTTTTTCCCAATTCACAACCTTACTAGAACCGGAATCTTCACAGCACAATAAATCTACCATCTGTACTAATTCATATATTAGGCGATGGGTAGCTTGGCGATCGCAACGAATTTTCTGATTATGGTTCAGCCAAGGTATGGAATCATAGTTAATTTCATTTAATTTAATTAACCCCTCCTGCTCTCCTAACCTTAAGAGGGAACAGCAGCGAGCGTGAATATATTGTGCGGTAAATAAAGCCGGAGAACTGGATAATAACTCAGGGCTACAGGAATCTGGCAAAGTAGAACATAACTCCTCTCCCAATTCTTCACCAAAGCCCAAAGATGTCAAATTTGCCAACCAAATAGCTAGACATTGGTCACTCAATCCTACGTGAATCAAAGCCCCAGGTGTGACACGAACAAAAAATATGTTTCCTAAATTCCCAGATAAAAGTGCCCCAATTTCATTGGCAATCTCTAAGGCTCTAATATTATGAGACTTCGCTAACTTGAGTGCCAAAGAAGTAACGTAAAAAATTCCATCACTATCTATACCTTTATATAGATGACTATATTTGCAATCTATGCATTCAATTTTCCTTCCGCCAGCATAAATACTTAACGATCTCCGTATTTGACTGGATATTAACCGCTTAATTGCTGTGTATTTACTAACCAGTAGCGTTTTATGCACAGAAAACCGTTTTATTCGGAAAAGGTAGCTAAGAATACGTATCTTTAGTCATCTGTCTTTAGACAGAACTTTAATTTTTAGGTAGAAAAATAAGAATTTCGTGAAATTAGTTGAATAACTGGTAAAGAATACTACCATCATTGTACAGTTAGGAGTATAACAAAAGAGTAGAGAGTAAATTTCCTTTCTACTTTTTGATGGCTGGCGCTGTTTGCGGCGTTAAGCCGACACGCCAACACAAAGGCACTCCTTGCACCCTTTTATGATGTCTTTGTCTTCAGCCGAACGCTCTTTGTTAATTATGCAATCTCCATCCTCCTTTTCTGAGGCTTCACGTCCTTTTCTAACTTGGCAACGGATCATTGATTGGGCTCAAGAACACTACCGGTGCCGCACCTTTAGCAAAGATGAACGCATTCCAGCTAGACCTGGATTGCTCTACTTAGTGCAAAGGGGTGCGATTCGGATGGTGGGAACTGCCCAAGTTAGTGCCACTGCCAGTCAACTAACATCTAGACGCATCAATAGAACCCCAGAAGAAGCTTTCTTAGGTTTTGTTGGTGCCGGACAGCCATTTGAAATTGTGGCTCAGTCACCATTCACACTCCAAGCTTATGCCCATGTGGATCAAACAGCGGTATTGTGGATGTACTGGCATGATTTAGATAATTGGCCTCACTTCCGTCGGGAAGTCATGGATGCTTTCCGCTATCAGCACCAGCGTAAACTATTGTGGCTGAGTGCTTTGGGACAACGGCGTACCATTGACCGGCTCCTAGGATTCCTCACTTTATTAATTGAAGAATACGGAGAACCGGCAATGAGTGAAACCGACCCCGATGTGATTCGTGGTTATTGTTTACCCTTCCCCCTCACCCATGCTCAAATTGGTAGCGCCATCGGTTCCACTCGTGTAACCGTTACCCGCTTGATGGGCAAACTACGCCAACGCGGCTTAATCCTCACTCAAGGGGATAATCTGATTTGCTTACCAGCAGAGTCGATTAATAGAGCCAGCTAGAGGATTATGGGCAGGTGTTAACGAATTCTCACAAATCCTTGTTGGGAAATCAGTTTTTGTCCCTGCTCAGTTAATAATAAGTTGGCATAGGCAGTACCTGCTTGCTCTTCTATGCGACCGTTTTGTTTAATTACAACAAATAGGTTGCGTGTAATTGGGTATTTACCCGATTGAAAAGCCTCAATGTTCAATTGATTCCGTTTAGCAGGACATTCGGAAGGGGTAATAAATGGTTCTTGGTAAGGAGCTATGTATTGTCCTTGAGTTCGTCCTAATGGTAAGGCTCTGATTGAACATTGGGGTACAACCTCTGGAGCCGAAGCGTAATAGATACTTCCAAGGCGACTAGATACTTTTTTTAGTGCTTGGGTGGTGGTTGACACAAACTCCACATTGGAAGCAAATGTCTCACCACCCAGAATGTCTTGGACAAACAACTCTACCGTGCCACCATCGGTTATGGGTCGAGAATATGGCTGAATAGGGATGTTTGGTCCCCCTACCTGGCTCCAGTTATTGGTTTTACCAGTGTAAATAGACCGTAGTTGATTGATGGTTAATCCTGGTATTTTCAGATCGGGGTGTACTGCGAGAGCTAAACCATCAATTGCTACAGGTATTTGTTTGAGACGAAATCCTCTTTGTTGGGCACGGGCGAATTCTGGATCGGTAATTGGTCGAGATGATTGGGCAAATGTTAACTGACCATTAATTAACATTTGTATACCCGTGCTAGAACCAGCCTTACTGCCACCAGGTTGTACATAACGCAACCGGAACCGAGGTAATGCTGCTTGCATGGCAGAGTCAACCCCCAGTCTAATTGGTGCCCAGGAAGTACTACCACCATAATTGAATAATCCGGTAGGAATATTTTTTACAGTAGTAAATTTTTTGCTAGTGGTTCCAGAAGATACTTGGGTTCTATCTGTGGAGTTAGAATCAGGGGATTTTGATTTGTTTACTTGATTCAAGTTTACAGAGCTTCTTTGGGTAAACCACCAATAACCCCCTCCGATTAGTCCTGCGGTAATTAGCAAGGATAAAATTAAAATAGGTGTTTCATTTTTTTGTGACATAGAAAATTACTTAAGGTGATTTATGAAAATAATTTTACCAATGGCAAGGGCGCACGCAATGCGCCCCTACAGGTGATTTATGAAAATAATTTTACCAATGGCAAGGGCGCACGCAATGCGCCCCTACAATGTATCTGCCATAGGACAACATTCTAATCATGGATATTAAACAATCCACAACTCCAGTGCCAAAACCTTTAAATCCTTGGCAATTCAAACCTTGGTGGTGTCAACCTTGGTCGATTGTACTTACTGGTATCACTTTAATTGGTGGTAGTTGGTTAATATTTACGAGAATTTGGGTAACAATCCTAGTTGCCATACCAGTGTTAACTTGGATGGGTTTTTTCTTATTAATTTGGCCTCAATTAATGATTCGCAGTGGTATTTTAACTGATAAACCAGAATAGAAATTCATCTCATCCATTCTGCTGAGACCAATCCTCAATATTTAGCCCTGACACCTGAGAAAAATCTCGATAGTTTCGCGTCACCACAACTGCATCATTCGCCAAGGCAATTGCAGCAATTCGCATATCCTTCTGCAATCGCTGTTTCGATAACGTTGGATTATCCATTAGCAATCCCTTAAACGTTTCCCCTGCTTTCTCATCAAAATCCAGCACCCTTACCCGCCCGAATAAAGCAACTGTCCGGCTCAACTTTCCATACAACCGCACAACATCTTCGACCTCCCGCGCACTATTTATTCGCACTACCCAACCATTAAACAATTCCTGAACGTCACGATGGAAATCGCAACCTCCGCCCCTACTTCAGCCACCCTAGGACTCACCTGTGGATGCCGCCCCAATAACAGCGATACATGATCCGTATCTAACAACCAAAGACTCATGGGGTGCCATTTATATCCAACTCACGTTCCGCCCGCAATTCCGCCGCAAGCTCTGCAAACTCATCATCCCCTTCAAACATCCCAATAAATTCTGTCCAGGGATTATTTGCAACTTCTAGGGTCAAAACTTCAATATTCGCCAGTCTCGCCCTAACCTTCTCCTGTACAGCCGCGATGACAGCCTCACAGGTTTCAGCCGATGCCACACAATCAACCAACTCTGGCACCGATGCCATAAAATACCCCGATTCAACCCGTTCAATCAGAACATGAAAAGACATTTGATTTAAATTGGCGACGGCTTGAAGATTCATATATGGCGATACCTGTTTCCGTTCTCTACCCTTTCCCCATAATAATGCCTTCCAAAGGAGCCGCCTTACGGCGATGTTCCCAAGGGGAACCACCTCACGGCGATCGCAAATTATTAACCAATCAGTCCCTTAATTTCTGTCGATAGTCCACACAATCTATGGCTTCTTCTGTATTAGCAACAGATGGATTGACGGTACACTTGAGGCGATAATCATTGGTAAAAAAGACGCAATTAGAACAGGGGATTTGATGCATCTGCTTGGCTGTAGCGACAGTATCTTTTGCCGCAGACCACAAGCTCCAGATTACAAGTATAATTAGCCCCCAGGCAAAAATAAATGCCAGAGGAGCAAACAAAGGTCTAATTAACTCAAACAGGTAATACAGCAGTTGAAACATAGCGCATCCTGGTTGACACTCTCCGGGCTAAAGCCACGAAGATTCTTAAGGCATCACTGCCTTAATATCCTGATATCTCAGGTTCCCAGGCTCAACACGTTTGCCACAAGGGCGTGCTGATATCTCCTCGGTGGTTCTTTCGGGCGTAAACTTTCCCCCAGTCCGGGGGTAGGTTTTT
>JASJDS010000020.1 GCA_030065055.1 Calothrix sp. MO_192.B10 | reverse complement strand
AGCTTATAAAAAGGGAGTTTCAGCGTCAGTGTTAGATTTACCATGATTACAGTCTAGCATATCCTACTTGACCTATAGGATACGAGAGGATAAATCCTCTCTGCTCGTTTTCATCCTCCGGCTAAAGCCTGGAGGCTCTCAACGTTTTTCTTGGTAGGATATTCGCAAGCAACAACTATTGATTAAATGCTAGTGATTAAATGCTAGATTTTTGGTTAATTGCTATTTTAGGTTTCCTGGGAAGCTTCGGACATTGTGCGGGTATGTGTGGCCCGTTGACAGTGGCTTTTTCCCTGTCCCATCAACAACAAACACCCTCCTGGCAACAACAATTAAAATTTCATACCCTACTGAATTTAGGCAGAATCCTCAGTTATACCCTTGTAGGGTCTGGGATTGGAGCGATAGGTTCAGTGCTGTTGGCTAGTGGACAAATGGCAGGGGTTGGTAGTGAATTACGCCAATGGATGGCGATTATTACTGGTATCCTGTTGATTTGGTTTGGTTTGGGACAAATTAAACCAGAATTTTTACCCCGAATCCCTTTTTTACATCCCCTGTGGCAAACTAATCTCCACAACCGCTTACAAACAGGCATGATGAAATTATCTTTGGGTAAGCAATGGTGGACACCAGTACTATTGGGGATGACTTGGGGTTTGATGCCTTGTGGTTTCTTATATGCTGCCCAAATCAAAGCTGCGGAAACTGGTAATCTGTGGATGGGTGGATTAACCATGCTGGCTTTTGGGGCGGGAACCTTACCCACAATGCTGGGTATTGGGGTATCTACATCTTTACTCAGCCAAGATAAACGCAGCCAGCTATTTAGATTGGGTGGTTGGGTAACTCTTACCATTGGTATCCTCACCCTGGTGCGGACTGGTGATGTGATGGTAGATTACACAGGACATGGGGCTTTATTTTTGCTGTTTTTAGCCTTAATTGCTCGTCCTGTCAGTGGTTTCTGGCCATCTCCACTACGATACCGTCGCGCTTTGGGGGTGGGTGCTTTTGTCCTCTCTGGGCTACATATGTTCCATATGATAGAACATTCTCTACAATGGAATTTTGCCGCTTTTTGGTTCCTCACACCATTATTTCAATGGGGTATGGCTGCGGGTGTTTGCGGACTAGTTTTGATGGCTCCTGCGGCTGTGACTAGTTTTGATTCCTTACAAAGGCGATTGGGGAAACGTTGGCGACAAATACACCTACTCAGCTTACCAGCAATGATTTTCAGCGTTATCCACGCCCTCATGATTGGTTCCCATTATTTTGGCTCTTCCCAATTAACCTGGGACAATAGACTTGCTGTCGGATTTTTATTAATTGCGACTGTTGCCGTATTTCTCCTCAGAAATCGCTTTTTTTGGTCATTGTTATCCCTAGAGAAATTTTATGTTCCTCCCAGCAAGTCAAAGTAGATATGCTTATGGGTTATTCAGTTTGATGATGTTGGTGTTGACAACAGGAGTTGAGCCAGCATTTGCCCATAAGGTGAAGGTTGAGGGTGATGTGGGTGCAACTCTACACATTGAACCCAATGATACTCCCCGCGCCGGAGAGCCATCCCAAGCTTGGTTTGCTCTCACCCGTAAAGGTGGTAAGGTTATCCCCCTAGCAGAATGTAATTGTCAATTAGTGGTTTATGCGGAGCCTCATGTACCCGGAGAAACACCACTTTTACAACCCACTTTAACAGCGATCGCCGCAGAACGTTATCAAGGTATTCCCGGTGCTGTGATAAATTTTCCCCGTCCAGGGGCTTATCAGCTACAACTGAGTGGCAACCCAAAGGCAGGACAAGCTTTTCGACCTTTTACCTTAAAGTTTAATGTGACTGTGGCAGTTGGAAGTAATAACAAAAGTAATGACAATCAACCAACTCAACCGGCGGTGAATACTGAGAAAAATGAGAGTAATAATTTTATCTTACCTTTATTTGCGATCGCTCTTTCGACTGTGGGGGTGATCGCTTTCTTTGTGTCGCGAAGAGGGAAGGGGTGAGGTGATGAGGTGATGGGGTGATGAGTGAAGCAAGTATGCTAACAGCTGGCAGCGAGGATAACCACAAGGGTTACCCCTACTCCTCATTCTTCTGAAACAGGATCGCAGCGAATCTCCACCATAAACCCATCGGGATCGTAGAAGTATATTCCCCTACCAGTAGGACGAGAAACAGGACCATGAGCGATCGCAATTTGGTTATTTTTTAGCACTTCTACCGCACTCTCAAATAACTGTGGCTCGATGTCAAAGGCAAGGTGATATGCTCCAGTAAAAGTCTTTGCTGGATCTGGATGTGGTGGTGTTAATTCTGGTGACCAAAATAAATCCAGAATAGTACCATCAGGAGTGACAAAATTAGCAACTTTACCCTCTTTTACTAAATTGACCAGGGTTTCTGGCACCTGCTTACCTGTCAATTCGTGCAAACCTAAGATAGTTCCGTAAAAATGGCGGGAAGCCTGCATATCTTTCACGTTCAAGGCAATGTGATGGACTTTACGCAGATTTCCTGGGGAAAGGGTAGGGTTGGAGTTGCTATTGGTGCTCATGGGTTCAGTTGCTTTCTTGAGAAGATAGTAACCTGAGTAAAAGGTTTTATCTCACTTTTGCGATAATTTTGCCACTACAACGCATCAATGACTAATGCTTTGCCCCACTAGTTTTGAGGGCTAGGGAACAGACCCCCTATCGGCACATTGTAGCAATTCCTAGGATAGAAGTCGGGGATCTCAATGAGATGCACTACTAGCAATGAGAGTTATCTATTGGTGATTTTCCTAGTTGTGATATAAACTTTTATACTAATTCTTTTCACGTTCAATCGAGATGAATGCCTGTTATATCAGGATGTTCATCTAATTTCCCCTATGTGATTAATTACTAGAGTTTATGTTGAGTAAGTGTTTTCAGGGTTTAGTATCTACATTTTTGATTACTCTCATTGGCAGTAATTTTTTTGATTCCCCCACAGCATTAGGGTCTGTGATTACCCAGGCTTCTCCCCAACAAAGGCTTTTAGCACCCAAGAAAAAACCAAACTTACCCCGTACCGTTTTCGTGCATCTGTTTGAGTGGAAATGGACTGATATTGCCCAAGAATGCGAAAATTTTCTCGGTCCTAAAGGCTATTCCGCAGTGCAAATTTCTCCCCCCCAGGAACATCGTCTAGTTAAAAATTTTCCTTGGTATCAACGTTACCAGCCTGTGAGTTACAAATTAGAAAGTCGCGGAGGTACCAGAAGAGAATTTGTGGATATGGTACGGCGATGTAAAAAAGTTGGGGTGGATATTTATGTCGATGCAGTCATTAACCACATGACTGGGGTTTTGGAACCAGGAAAACAAGAAATTGGTAGTGGGGGTTCTCTCTTCCGTCGCTATCAGTTTCCAGATTATAATTATCAAGACTTTCATCATTGCGATCGCAATGGGAATGATGATATTCAAAACTGGAATGATCGTTACGAAGTTCAAAATTGTGAATTGTTAAATTTAAGTGATTTAGATACGGGTGCCCAAAAAGTGCGATCGCGCATTGCCACCTATCTCAATGATTTAATTAGTATTGGGGTAGCCGGTTTTCGCATTGATGCCGCTAAACATATGTCGAAAACGGATTTAGGGGCGGTATTCAGTAAATTACGGGGCAAGCCTTATATTTATCAAGAAGTAATTGCTAATCCAGGGGAACCGATACAACCAGGAGAATATTTTCCCACCGGTAACGTGACTGAGTTTAAATATAGTCTGGGTATCGCTCCCATATTTCGTAACGGTAAATTGGCAGATTTACAGAGATTTGCTACCGAAAAGACGATGATACCTAGCAATAAGGCCATAATATTTCTGGATAACCATGATAATCAACGGGGTCATGGCACAGGTGGCAAAGTGTTAACTTTTAAAGATGGTCAGCTGTATGTTCTAGCTAATATTTTTATGTTAGCTTTCCCCTACGGCTACCCCAAAGTGATGTCTAGCTACCAATTTCAAACTGACTCCCAAGGACCACCATCAAATACCCAGGGACGAACTAACAGCATTTATAATCCCAAAGGGAAAAATATTGGTTGTCAGCAAAACTGGGTATGCGAACATCGAATTAAGGCGATCGCTAATATGGTAGGCTTCCGTAATTACACTAATAATGACTTTGTTGTCTCTAATTGGTGGAGTAATGGTAAAAACCAAATCGCCTTTGGACGTGGAAATAAGGGTTTTGTCGTCATTAATCGGGAAAATAATTCTCTCAGTCGTCGGTTTCAAACCGGCTTACCCGCAGGAACTTACTGTAATGTGGTGACGGGTGAACTAACTAAGAATGGTCGGGATTGTACAGGTAATAAAGTCACTGTTGATACCCAAGGATTTGCCAATATCCAAGCTCCAGGCCAAAATGCTGTTGCCATCCACGGAGGACAAAAGGTACAGCGCTACGCGCTAGGGAATAGGGAACTCTTAACAGGGAACAGCAGATTTTCAAAGGGTTTCAGGATTTAGAAATGTCCTAACTGCGGAGGCGTAGTGCTATATTACAGTGATTCTTGAAAATCATTTTACCAATGGCAAGGGCGCAAGCCGCAGCGCCCCTACAATGGATGTGCCATAGGACAAACATTCTACGTTGGTGATGAATTGTCACCTCCCATGATAATTTCAATTCTGGAAATTTCTTAAGGTAAATACTTCTGTACCACGCTCCACCCCGTTAGAGAAACCCAAGCAAAAGCAAAAAATAGGACTATGTTCGTAGCAACATGAATCCGCCTAGCCCACTCATATCCACTGCGGATGAGCAGGGCACTTCCCCCAGAAACTAAAACCAACACCACCACTGTCAATCCAGCAAATAAATGGGAAGACTGCCCTAATGAGCCAAAGTGACCTAAAGTGCCAATAATGCCAATCAGTAACAACAACAGCACTAAACTGACCATACACCAGCCCATGAAATAGTGGAAATTACCCAAATTTCTGTAATTCCCAATCCTCCACATCCAGTCTAAAAAAGCTGCATTATTTCCATCTCTGGTTTTGGTGCGTAACATCCAAATACCACTAAATGCCAATATGACATAAGCTACCAATGACAAACCCATAGACCAAGCTGCTATTTTCCACAGCCAGAGAAAAGAAGGTAGGTTCATAGCAGATGTTGTTTGTTTACATCTTACCTATCTTCCCACTATGCGATCGCTATTGCTAATACCCCGCCCATAAAATAAAAATCACCTATCCAATACCATAGAACAGGCGATTTTAATCAAACTATTTATGATTCTTTAAAATTGCTAATGAAAAAAGGGTTGCTAAGATAAACAACCCCAAAATAGAGCAAATTTATTTTTTTAATCAATAGATACTAAACCAACAAATGATAAGGGTTTTGCAGCATCTAAATTTGTTGTCTTAACAGATGACATTATTTGTCGATTGTTGATTGTATCCGAGTCTACTGCCGAGCTGGATGGTAACTCATAATTATCTTCCTTTATTTCCAGGCGATCGCAAGGAATAGTATCCGACAAAATTGCACTTGCCATCATGCCTGTATGAATCTCTAGTAGAGCTACTGTTGGAGATTCAAATACCAGTCGTTGTCCAGGGAAAACAACCCTTTCAAAGTACCAGTTAGGAATATTTGAGATGCGAGCCACCTGTATTTTGCTCGTGGCATTTACGTAGCAGCAGAGGATTTTTGCCGATTGCTCGGAGGGTAGGGGATCTAATATTTGAGCCATAACTGCTGATGAGCTGTACGCCACAATTCTATGTTACATCAGCCACGCTAACACCGAGTGATCCCCGATGACTGTAACCCCGACTACCAAGTGACATTTTCTTTAGAGAATTTATGTCTATAGATAGGGGGCGATTATGAAAAAAATTAAGATTTTATGCTGTTTGTGTAATTTTACAATAGAAGGTTAAGTTTTAATATTTTTTATTTCAGATATTTAAAAAATCTGCTTCAGAGCATCCAAAGGAGTTGCTTGGGGACAGGGGAATGATTTGATTCCCAACTTTTAGAGAACTCCAGAGAATAAATGATCCCCCTGCACCCTGCACCCTGCCCCCTGCCCTCTGCCACCTGCAATGGGATATTTTTTTATTTGCAAGTCCCTTAGCGATCCCTGCATGGTAAAGATAAGAGAATCGAATGTTCCCCTATTTAATAAGCTCAATGTTATTGTAAAGATATATAGATAATACTTTAATAAAAGTAATCCCTAAATAACCCACGGGGTTTTATCGATAGCTGTCTCCAGCATCTATGTGTTTATAGCCTCAAACTGAAAAAATTCGGGGATTGTATGTAATTTCTGCTCTCAAAGTCAGCATAATCGAATAGCCATATCACAATGAACGAGAACCGGATTCTTTACGTTCGCCTTCCATGTAACCCCATCTTTCCCATTGGAGTGGTCTATCTTAGTGATCATGTCCACAAATTATTTCCCCAGATAGAGCAGCGAATTTTTGATTTGGGGACAGTACCTCCCTTGGATTACTTTGCTGCTTTAGACAAATGTATTGATGAGTTTCAACCCACATTACTAGTTTTTTCATGGCGGGATATTCAAATTTATGCTCCTGTAGGGGGACGTGGTGGAAATCCACTACAAAATGCCTTTGAATTTTACTACGCCAAAAATCCTTTAATTAAGTTACGTGGAGCCTTGGGAGGTTTGCGAATCTTCATTGCTTACTACGTAGAATTGTGGCGGAACTTGGGATTAATCAAACGGGGGTTAAAACGCGCCCAAAGATATCAGAATCATGCCCGTGCAATCGTTGGTGGTGGTGCGGTGAGCGTGTTTTACGAGCAGTTGGGCAAAAGCTTACCCCAGGGAACTATTGTCTCCGTGGGTGAAGGGGAAACCCTGCTGACAAAACTTTTAAGTGGAAGTGAGTTTCGAGATGAAAGGTGTTATGTAGTTGGCGAA
The DNA here is from genome assembly GCA_030065055.1 of Calothrix sp. MO_192.B10. Taxonomy (GTDB): domain Bacteria; phylum Cyanobacteriota; class Cyanobacteriia; order Cyanobacteriales; family Nostocaceae; genus Calothrix_A. The sequence goes on along the minus strand of JASJDS010000020.1, from coordinate 30,635 downwards.
ATCCAACCCCGTCAGCGTCTAATTCACGAACAACCCACTCCCCTGGAAAAAACAGCTTGTAACTACCAATACATAGAAAGCATTTGGCCAGAGTTTAATTATTACCTGGAAGACGAAGACTTTTATATTGGTGTGCAAACCAAGCGTGGTTGTCCTCACAACTGCTGCTACTGTGTTTACACCGTAGTTGAAGGTAAACAAGTACGTATTAATCCCGGCGACGAAATAGTAGCCGAGATGCGTCAATTATATGACCGTGGTATCCGTAATTTCTGGTTTACCGATGCCCAATTTATCCCCGCCAAAAAGTTCATCGACGACGTGGTGGAACTGTTGCAAAAAATTGTCGATTCTGGCATGACAGATATTCACTGGGCAGCATACATTAGGGCAGACAACTTGACCCCAAAGTTGTGTGAATTAATGGTAAAAACCGGGATGAACTACTTTGAAATTGGCATTACCAGTGGTTCCCAAGAACTGGTGCGGAAAATGCGGATGGGGTACAACCTGAAAACGGTGTTACAGAATTGTCGGGACTTGAAAGCGGCTGGATTTAACGATTTGGTTTCCGTCAACTACTCCTTCAATGTAATTGACGAACGTCCAGAAACTATTCGTCAAACCATTGCTTATCACCGAGAATTAGAAAAGATTTTTGGTGCAGATAAAGTTGAACCAGCTATCTTCTTTATTGGATTGCAACCCCACACTCACCTAGAAGAATATGCCTTTAAAGAAGGTATTCTTCAACCAGGGTATAATCCCATGAGTTTAATGCCTTGGACAGCGAAAAAATTACTCTGGAATCCTGAACCCCTCGGTTCCTTCTTTGGGGAAGTTTGTTTGCAAGCTTGGCAACAAAATCCCAATGATTTTGGACGGGAAGTGATGAATATCCTGGAAGAAAGGCTTGGTTGTGCCCCATTATCAGAAGCATTATCCGCACCAATTGAAAAGAAAGAAAAACAACTATTAGGCGTATTATAGAGGGAGCATTTTTACTCTCGTTACAAGGTTCTACCTTGTAATGCATTTAGGGAGGCTCTGCCTCCTGACTTAAGGGGAGGCAGAGCCTCCCCATGTGCGTTTCTAGGCAGAGCCTAGAAACGAGTTAATCGCCTATCTCCTCAATCGCACTACCCTCCGGCAACGATAGAAATAGAGAGGTCCATTTGGTCCTTGGGAAGCATACAGCTTGCATACAGTATTAGGTTCTTGAGAAGGGTATGGCAAGCAAAAATAAGGAAAACTGCAAAGTCTTTTTGGATATGGTGATTTAGGCCTACCATTAATTCTAATACGCCGACTAGGACTTACCTGGGCTATATACCCATTGGTCTTTTGAGTAATTGGATTTTCAGCATAAGCTGTGGAGGCAGAAACAACTAAGATAGTAGTTAGGAAAAAAGGAATAGACTGAGTGGAAAATTTCATCGATTAATCCTCCTTTAACTAGTACCATTCCCCTCACATTTGACTACAGATGTATTAGATATATACATCACTAGTACTAACACGAAAATTTGTAGCCTTGATTAAAAGAAATGGTATAACACTACTTCATTGTCTGTTTCTATCATCAAAGTTTCTATAGGGAAAAATCAGGTATTAAAAAAATAGTTACTTCTTGTGTACTGTGGTTAATAGGATAAAATCAGGTTTGTGGTCAAATAGTAATTGGTATCAACTCCCTCCGGGAGAGGGAACTCTTAACAGGCAACAGTGAAGGTTTTCGCCTACCGGATAATTTATTTCTTGTTACTCTCGTTACAAGGTTCTACCTTGTAATGCATTTTAGGGAGGCTCTGCCTCCAGACTTAATAGGAGGCAGAGCCTCCCCATGTGCGTTTCCAGGCAGAGCCTAGAAACGAGTTAAACACATCCAATTGTAAGGGCGGGGAAACCCCGCCCCTACGAATCAATCATGTGTCCCATTATTTTTTTCCAATTCGTATAAATTCGAGTGAACGAAAAAATGTGTGGGAGAGCCAAGATACTTATTACTTATTACTTCCAATTCAGGAGCGCCTCTGCAAAAAATAACTCAAACCCCAACCAACCAATGCTCCTGCCATGCCGAACAGCAAGCTTAACATTACCGACATTACAAAGGGGTGGGGTTGAGAGGTGGTAAAGGGTGGCTGTATTGGTGTTGGTGGTTGTTGCTGAGGAATGATGTAAGCAGCAGTACCAGTACCTATTTGTGCAGCACCTAAACCAAAACCCAAAATTGCGATCGCTGTTTGTAATTTATCATTAAGTATCTTGTCTTTTTTCTCTTTTTGGCGGAGAATTTCTTGGGTAGTGCGATCGCTTTCTGCTTGTTCGATTTCTACTCGTCCCTGTATGGCTGTCATTGCTTTTTCTAGTAAAGCAGCACCATCTTGAAAATAGCCTAAATCTGCTTGAATTTGTTCTATAAAAAGATGACATTCTTCATCAGAAAATTTACGTAGAAAGCTGATGTCTTCAGATGGTAGTTGACTTTGAATATCTCGAATTTCTCGTCTGTAGTTTTGAGCGTTAATTTCTATTGTGAGGCGATATTGCTCTAATTCGCGAATTAATTGGGAGTATGATAAATATTTTTGGGGTATGTCTTTTAAATAATGTTTGAATTCTTTTAATTCTGCTTTATTAAGAGTTTTATCGACAGGTAATTTTTTGAAAATATCATCAAGATATGTTTTTATGTCTTGATAATCTTGTCGAGTCACCTGATAAACTTTACGGCTGCGATGATAGGCGGCGATTGTTTTATTTAAAAAATGAAATAAATTAACAAAGTTATTATAGTAATTAACAAATTTTTCGCTAGTTTCTGATTCGCAATATACCCAAACTAAGATATGACAGTAATCTTTTTCTTGGGTAGGAATGCCGTATTCAAATATGGGACTACCAAATAGTTGACCTTCTTGGTTAAAGTCTGGGAAGGGGTAATTATTGGGGATAAATTCTCTGATACAATCGTTTGCTAATTCCCTTAATTGTTGGCGATTTTGGGGAGATTTCCAAGGTAACCATTGTTTTTCTGGTGTGTACCAAACTGTTAAAAGTATAGTTTGACCGAGGGAAGCGCCCATTTCATTAGGCATTAAACACCCAGAAGGGTTGAGAAGTTCTAAGAAGTTTAATTCTACAGGGTTGGTCTTTTTTTCGTTTTCGTCAAATTCGGGACGACGTAGGTTTAAAGTCAGGACATAGCTGTCATGAATGCGGAGGGGAGTGGCTAATCCAGCGATGGGTAATGGTGTTCCATTTTGGTAAACTTTACTGTCAAAATGGAGAGATACATCATCGTCGGTTTTATCTTTTAGTAGGTCAACTCGATATCCTGAATGTTCTTCTATTTCCAGTGGTTTGGTGACACCGAATTTTTGAGAGAGAAGGTAATTGCACTTGTTCCAAAGTAAGTTTGGTTGATAGTTTAGTTGATTGCTGTCTTTTAGATGAAAGGCAAATAAATGAATATTGGGAGCATAAATATTGCTAGACATTTGGGTAAGCAGATTGGGGTCATTAAATATAATCAGGACTTACGCACGGACAAGGTAAATACAGTCATTGCGACGTTCGCTCTTAGCGTTCCCGCAGGGTAGGAAGCAATCTCAGAGGATGTTGGAAAAGTATCGCTACATTATTGTTTATGTTGACTCTGGTTTTGTTGTTCAAGTTTATCTTTTACCTGCTGACTCAATTCTTGAAAGAAGTTAATAGTGCGTTTTGAATCGTTGGGTTCGGAGGGTTTGACCTTTTTTACTTCTGCTTTGTCTTTTTCAGACAATTTTCTCAGTGCATCCCGAAGTTCTCTTTCGATGCACCAGTCTATTAACTTTTCTTCTGCTGTTTCTAGTGGTTCATCTTCTACGGAAGCTAACAGTTTTTCTAAGTCACAAAGCACAACAGTAGAAAATAGCTGTGGCTGATTTTTTATGAGAGTTGGGAGTTCTTGAAGTAAAGGGTCAATGTCCATAAAATTGTCCATGGTATGATTCAATTTTGATTCAGGACTTACGCATAAGCTACGTATTTACGTCATTAGGAACGAAGTGAAGTAATCGCAAAGCCTTATTTTTCATCACGAGTGCGTAAGTCCTATGATTGATAATAATCTGATTTGCCAAAGTAAAACTCAGAAATTACTTGCCGATAGCGCAAAAAGCAGCCCAGTATGTTGGATTTCTAAATGGTTGCTCTTCTGGTTTAAACCATCGCAGGTATTTTTTAATCTGTTGAGCGTGTTGTTCTGCTGATTGTAACTTACTTGCCCATGTATGTAATTCTTCTTTCGTGACATCTCGCAGCCAAGTTTGTGCTTCTTGAAGTTCGACTGCGACTGAAAAATCTCTATTATCAGCTATAGCAGCTTGCAGATTTTGTGAGAATTTAATCATCAAAAATGCTGTGGATGACTCGTTGACAGTCCACAAACTACTCACTACACTGCGACTACCTGCATAGAGAAAACCGCTAGGCAAACTAATATATTCATCACTGGTATTTTCCAAATCAACTAAACCTGTTTCGCAAGCGGAGAGGACGACAAGACGACAATTATCTAGCTGAAAATTTCGTTCAAATAAATTACCTAATGTGAGGCATTTACTTAAATCTAATTTATTATTTTTATCCACACTTTCTGCTAGTAGTAAGCAAGAATCTTGGGGAGAATCTAGATTAAATGAACCGTGACAAGAAAAATGTAGATAATTTGCATCTTTTAATTGTGGTATTTGTTGAAGTAGTGCGTCTTTGGTAGCTTCTTTGTAGGGTAGTACCTGAGAAGAGTGGGAAGAGAAAAGATTTAAAATGCTGTGTACTTCCAAATCGGCGTAATCAAGGTCTTCTGTGGGGTTTTGGATTGCAAATAGAGATTCAAAGTTCGGACGATTTCGCTTTTGTAATTGTTGTAAAAGTTGACAACTGGGTGCATAACTTACACCTTGAGAGAATTTATCGTATAAGAAACCACCCTCAGCTAAGGGAAGTGCATGGAGAGGGAATAAATGTAGGTAGCGATGGGGAATGAGGACAAGACGCGAACAAGAGTTTGGTACTAACTGGATAACCTCTTCCAGATGCAAAATTTCAGCAAGATGATTCAAACGAAAATTGAGGTTATCTTTCCACTCAGTTTTGTTACTATAATATGCCCTCAGATATTCATTAACCCAATTTGCAAAAACTACCAAATTGTCATTGCGATCAGCAATATGTACCCGTTGCAGGCTAGATTGGGTGATAATAAAAGTCTCAACGCTTGTATCAGTAATATACCACTCGATAATGGCTGTCTGCTCACCTAAACTCCCTTGAAATTGATTAAAATTAAAGCCATAACCAACAGGTAAATATTCATTTTGTAATTGATTACGCTGTTGTCGTAATTGTTGCAGATGTTGGGCTAATTCTTTGATATTTGCAGCTTTACCTGTCTGAATTTGGTTTTGTCCAACAGCGATTTCGTCTCGCAGTTTTTCTAGTTGAGTAATCACATCTGCTGGGAAAATGGTTTTAAAGTCCCGTTCGAGGATAAGTTCCACTAAATTACGGGTTTTGCTGCGTTCAACATATTCTATCGCCTCAGTTTCTCTCTCTAGGGATAGACAAACTTCCACCATTCTTACATAAAGCTGATTCCATTCCTCTGACTGTTTGCGTTTTATCTCTTCCCCAGAAACCATTTCCTCGCGTATTGTTTCCACAGTGGTAATAGCATCAGCGAAGGTGGTGTAAGCAGAGAGAAAATCTTGCTGTTCTTGATAAGCTAAACCAAGATTAAATGCTGTATTGGCATGGTTTTGGGGAAAAGCCTCGGGGGTATATACAGTTAAAGCTAGATTATAAGCAGCGATTGCCAGCTCCAGATTATCAGCTTTTTCTCCCACTATTCTGTCACTGTAAGCATTCCCCAAATTATTTTGCGTCTGTGCCCAATCTTGGGGAAAAGCCTCGGGGGTATATATAGTTAAAGCTTGATTATAAGCAGCGATGGCTAACTCCAGATTATCTGCCTTTTCTCCCACTATTCTGTAAAGGTAAGCATTCCCCAAATTATTTTGCGTCATTGCCCAATTTTGGGGAAAAGCCTCGGGGGTTCTGACAGTTAAAGCTAGATTATAAGCAGCAATCGCCAGCTCCAGATTATCTGCCTTTTCTCCCACTATTCTGTAAAGGTAAGCAGTCCCCAAATTATTTTGCGTCCTTGCCCATTCTTGGGGAAAAGCCTCGGGGGTATATACAGTTAAAGCTAGATTATAAGCAGCAATCGCCAGCTCCAGATTATCAGCTTTTTCTCCCACTATTCTGTTTCTGTAAGCAATCCCCAAATTGTTTTGCATGGTTGCCCAATCTTGGGGAAAAGCTTCGCGGGTTGTTACAGTTAAAGCTTGATTATAAGCAGCGATCGCTTTTTCGAGATTATCAGCTTTTTCTCCCACTATTCTTTCTCTGTAAGCATTCCCCAAATTGTTTTGCATGGTTGCCCAATCTTGGGGAAAAGCCTCGCGGGTTGTTACAGTTAAAGCTTGATTATAAGCAGCGATCACTTTTTCGAGGTTATCAGCTTTTTCTCCCACTATTCTGTTTCTGTAAGCCTCCCCCAAATTGTTTTGCGTTTTTGCCCAATCTTGGGGAAAAGCCTCGGGGGTTCTGACAGTTAAAGCTTGATTATAAGCAGCGATCGCTAACTCCAGATTATCAGCTTTTTCTCCCACTATTCTGTCACTGTAAGCATTCCCCAAATTATTTTGCGTCATTGCCCAATTTTGGGGAAAAGCCTCGGGGGTATATACAGTTAAAGCTTGATTATAAGCAGCGATCGCTTTTTCGAGGTTATCAGCTTTTTCTCCCACTATTCTGTTTCTGTAAGCCTCCCCCAAATTGTTTTGCGTTTTTGCCCAATCTTGGGGAAAAGCCTCGGGGGTTCTGACAGTTAAAGCTTGATTAAAAGCAGCGATCGCTAACTCCAGATTATCAGCTTTTTCTCCCACTATTCTGTAAAGGTAAGCAATCCCCAAATTATTTTGCGTGGTTGCCCATTGTTGGGGAAAAGCCTCGGGGGTTCTGACAGTTAAAGCTTGATTAAAAGAAGCGATCGCTAACTCCAGATTATCAGCTTTTTCTCCCACTATTCTGTCACTGTAAGCAGCACCCAAATTATTTTGCGTGGTTGCCCATTGTTGGGGAAAACCTTCGGGGGTATATACAGTTAAAGCTAGATTATAAGCAGCGATTGCCAGCTCCAGATTATCAGCTTTTTCTCCCACTATTCTGTCACTGTAAGCAGCGCCCAAATTATTTTGCGTCATTGCCCAATCTTGGGGAAAAGCCTCGGGGGTTGTTACAGTTAAAGCTTGATTATGAGCAGCGATCGCTAACTCCAGATTATCAGCTTTTTCTCCCACTATTCTGTTTCTGTAAGCTTCCCCCAAATTATTTTGAATCCTCGCCCAGATTTGGGGAAAAGCGGTGGGAGTGAAAATATTTCCTACTATTTCATAACCAGCAATGGCGATTTCCATATTACTGGCTTTACTACCCAAGGGAAACTGTGCGATTAAATTACTAAACTCACCAATAACTGCGGCGATGGATGTTACTGTATCTGCTTCCAATTCTGGTAACTGTTCTCTCGCCCACCATCGCAATATTGCCGCGAAAATATCATCTAATTTATCGGTATTTGCTGCCAGTAGGGGATAAACAACTTCGGGGTTTCCCTCGCTCTCTGAAGTTGTTTGCAGTACGTCTAATAAAAAGTTTAGATAATCTTGTAAATCTTCTTCCCCATCCTCTGGGGGTGATAAATTCAACCCTTCCCTCAGTTGACTCGCCAACCCCCTCAACCAATTGATTGTATTCTCATCTTCCTGCTCCTGGGACAACATTTCTGCTACAGCTTCCACCATCACCACAAAGTCAGCATCAAGTAACTCGCGGTTTGCAGCTAAAATCTCCGGTTCCTCGTCATCAGAGCAAGTGAGTAGGGTTTCGATGAGGTTGAGGTAGGCTTGCTGGCGTTGTTCGTTCATTGGTGAAAGCTAGTATTGTGTTCTGGGGTATGTAGAAATGTATATTTTTTAATTTGCACGTCCCTCATCAAAAGAATGGGTTTGAAACCCCGTCGTTCTACGACGGCTTCGTGTTAAACTCAAGTATATACCGAGGGACATCCGGGAATTTAAGTCTGTGGAGCGAACATAAGACCAAAAAACCTTTGGGTGGAGGCAGTTGCTCCCGAAGCAGAAATCTAAGCCGTGAGACTTAGAGAATCCTTGTACCTTTAGGTCAAGGAGTATGTCAATACTGATATTTTGCACCATTTTCAATTACCCTTGTAGGGCGCGTTACGGCGCAAACCTAACCCACCATTTTTCTAGACTCTCGTTACAAGGTTCTACCTTGTAATGCATTTAGGGAGGCTCTGCCTCCCCTTAAGTCAGGAGGCAGAGCCTCCAACCTTAGTTACCAGGCAGAGCCTGGTAACCAGAAATAAATTTCCAGGCTGATAAACCAAGCAGGTTCAAACGCGCTCTCCTGCCTTGCCTAGTCTGATTTATCAGACTTTGCCTTTGAGCCTGGGAATTAATTCCTAGGCGGACATTTGGCCTAGCTGAGATGCTGCAAGTAATATATTGATAAACCCCCCCTGCAAAATCACTAACTATATAGCCCCACTCTGCGAGAAGCCGCGCTTCTCACGTCTACATGGACAATATTTTGTCCACAACCTGCAGATGAAAATATTTCCCTCACTCCTTCACTCCTACTCTACACCGAAGCCGCTCCGCGTCTACACTCCCTATTTTTAAGTTAGTCCTCCACGGAAAAATCCCACAACCAAGGATTTAAAAATGCTTTGTGACTAACTCCTCAAGGGCGCACGCAATGCGCCCCTACAAACTTCGCGCTGATTAACTCTTTTCTAGCTAGCCCTCCACGGAAAAATCCCACAACCTGCCGATGAAAATGCGGGGGTGACTAACTCCTCAAGGGCGCACGCAATGCGCCCCTACAAACTTCGCGCTGATTAACTACGGAATGTGGGACTTATGTGAATTTATTCCTAGGCGGACATTTGGCCTAGCTGAGAATGGTGCAAGTAACCAGAAAAAGGGTAAGGTGGGCAGTGCCCACCCTACTCTAACTGGCGGAGTAAATTGTTACGCTTCTTTCGCAAACTGGGATTATCCGGGAAAATTTCCAAGGCATGATTGTAACAATCCACCGCATCGGAAAGCATTTTTACGGCTTGTTCCCCTTCCCACTCATAAGCCTCTGTATATTCCACTAACACATCGCCCCAATATTCCCAAGCCTGATGGTAATTTGGATCAATTTCCAATGCCTTCTCCAGACAAATTATGGCTTCCCCATACCATCCATTGCATGAATCCGCTAATGTGGTAGCCCAATCATACCAACCATCTGGATGACGAAGCCCCTCTAACATTGCCTGTTCCTCTGCCTCATCTGGTTGTAATCCCCAAGAAAGGCGAAAGGCTCGGTTTCCACTGACAACCGCTGCTTCAAATTGACCTAAATTAATTAGTGAAAGACACCGAAGTTGCCAAATTTTGGGATTTTGGGAATATTTTTCTAGAACTTTGTCAAAGCTGACAACAGCATCTTTATAATTTTGTATCTTATATAACGCCATACCTCGGTAATACCAAGCAAGCCTATAATCGGGGTCATATTCTAAGGCTTTGTCAAAGCTAGTCGCCGCCTGTTCATATTGTCCTAAATTATACAGGGCACTTCCCCGTTGGCACCAAATTTCCTCAGGAGTTTCACAATTATACTCCAGTGCTTGATCGAAATTAACAACCGCCTGCTCATATTCCCCCAAATCAAATAAAGCATTCCCGCGATATATCCAGACTTCTGTTGCATCAGATTGAATTGCCAAGGCTGCATCGAAACTGGCAATGGCTTCTTGGTACCGTTTCATCTGTTGTAATTGCCGTGCCCGATTATACCAATTCTCCCAGTTTTGGGGATGCTCTGTGACTAAGGAATCAAGCTGAGTCAGTTTGAGTTGGTGTAATCGCTCTGCTCGTTCCCCAAGTTCGTCAGGTGTGACTCGAATATCAGAACCGCGCAGTTGCAATGCTTTTTGGTAGTTCTCAAGGGCTTCTTCCCAACGCTCCAAGGCTTCCAGAGCAATACCTCGATTTTCCCAAGAATGTTGATTGGGTTCTATTTCTAGAGCTTGGTCAAAATTAACGATCGCTTCTTGGTGACGATCCAGTTTGAGTAGTAATTCTCCCCTACGGTTCCAGTATACGCTAACTAGGCGTTGATTAGACTGGGATGCAATTGCTTGGTCATAGGTAGCGATGGCATCTTCATATCTGGCTAGGTTTTCCAGCAAACTTGCCAGTCCACTCCAAGCTTCATGGTTATCAGACTGAATATCTATAATTTTCTCATAGGTGGCAATTGCGTCTTCGTAGCGTTCTAGCTCCTTGAGTAGACGAACTCGTTCCTTGTGGATTTCCACATCATCAGGCTGGATGCGAATAGCTTGATCTAAACTAGCAATAGCTAATTCATAACGTTCTAAGCTTTGCAGTACTTTAGCCTTGTCAATCCAAATTTCACAGTTGTCAGGCTCAATTGCAATTGCTCGATCAAAACTAGCAATGGCTGATTCAAAATAGCTGGTATCCCAATCTAACGCATCCCAGTTTAATTCTGCGTAACCCCTACCCTGCAAATACCAAGCTTCCCCATAATCTGGTTGAATTGCGATCGCTTGTTTGATAAATTCAATAGCAGTTTCATAGTTTGAGCGATTAAATTGTTCTTGTGCTTGCTGGTAAAGGTGTTTTGCTTCCGGCTTAACTGTTTGGCTCATCATTCTCCAGCAATATTTCTGACAAATTCACATCTTGACTAAAAAATAGACTGGATACCAGCCCCCAGATTCATCGATGGGATAATAATTCTTCATTCTAAATTCTAAATTCTAAATTCTAAGGAGACTCTAGCTACTAATTATGGCAACTGATGCAAGTTATTAGTTACTCCCTTCCCGCTATAAAATTACCGAAAGATTGTAGGCTGGGTTGAGGGACGTAGACGCGAAGCGGCTTGGAGCAGAGTAACCCAGCATATCGTTGGGTTTCACTCCGTACCACTTCGTGGAAGCAAGCTACAACCCAACCTACGTTATAGGTAATCTTCTGCCGGGAAGGGAGTAGTCCCTCATGGATGTTTTTACACAACCTGCAGATGAAAATGCTTTGTGACTAACTCTTCAAGGGCGCACGCAATGCGCCCCTACGGAAGCGCCTCCGCGCCTATTTTCAAGTTAGCCCCCACGAGAAAATACCTCAAGTGCGGCTCCCACACCTAAGCTGTCAACCATTAACTAACAACTAACAACTAACAACTTTCTTCCCTAAGGTTTCGCAAAATTGATACACTAATTCAAATAGAAAAGCTTTAATAAGAAAAGCTAAGATCCTTGCCGGTCTCGCCCTTTTTCGGATATATCTTTAATAAAACCCCATGTTAGAAGGCTCCATTCTACAAAAGCTAGAACTTTCCCACCGCCATAGTGCTAGACCAATCAAATTCGGGGTGTACTACAAAAATACCCTGGTTTCTCTATGCCATGCCCTAGAAGACCATATCTTAACCGATGAGTCCCAGCCCCTAGTTATTACCGCATTCCAACAAGGAAAATGGTACTTGCAAGAAGCTCAAAGATATGGGGATATTGCCCAGAAGTCTAGCCAAATTGCCATTATGGCTACTGCTGATACCGCATGGGCAGAACATCCCACCAGTCAACTAGCCAATGTCAATTTAGTACCATTAGATACCAGTGACCCCGTGGGACAAGAATGGCACTTAATTATTCTCTCCCCCAAATACACAGCTATGGTACTTTGTCAAGAGTTATCTGAAGCAGATTATGGGGTTGGTGGTAGACCAGAATCAGATTTGGAGCGGAAATTCTATGGTCTGTGGACATTTGAGCCGGAACTAGTTAAAGAGACAGCCCAGTTAGCGATCGCTCACATTAATAAATATAATCCAGAATTAGGCAACCAGCTCACAGCTTGCTTACAGTCAATCCAATCCCAGGTTGCCACGCCAGAAGATTTGGGAACGGTGGTGGCTCGTGTGGTTGGTTATCTCAAAACAGAGGAGAAAAATACCCAGCCACGTAGTTTGGATCGTAACTTAGTTTCCAACGAGATCCAAGCATTTTTACGGATGGCGCAAATTATGGATGCTGCCGATATTACTAACCCGATGGCAGCAGCAGAAGTAATGGCACTTTCAGAAACAATGGGACAGATGTTAGAACTTCCTGCTTGGCAAATCAAAAGATTGCGTTTGGCGGGGTTACTACATCGGATAGATCCTTTACAGAGAGCAGAGAGTGTATTGGAAAGTACATCTACTTACCAAGAAGACATGGCTCAATCTCCTCCCAGTTGTCCCCTAGTTCCAGGAGCGCAGGTATTACGCACCATGCCCAGGTTAAGGGCGGTAGCTCAAATTATCACCCATCAAACAGAATGCTGGGATGGTAGTGGCAAACCCGCCGGATTGGTAGGCGATGAAATTCCCCTAGAATCGAGGATTTTGGCATTAGCAGCAGACTTTCAATGTCGAGTCAACCAGCAAAAAGCATTCCAGTCCAGTCCAGAAGAAATTGTTACTCAAGCCTTGGAAGGATGCAAACAACAATCCCATCGCTTTGACCCCAAACTATTAGACACATTAACCTTATTGGTAATGGGTTTGCAACAGGGTATGGAACTAGGGGTGAAGATACCAAAAATCAGTTCTAGTATGTGGTTATTAGATGCTAAATTGGATAGCGATCGCATGAGTGAACCAATTAACATATCCCAACCATAACTCAAATCCTACATTATAAATTGTGGATTTTGGATTTTGGATTTTGGGCGTTGCTGAATAAAGGGATGAATTATGAACCACAAAGGCACAAAGGACACAAAGAATTAAGTTTTATCCTAAACAGAGAAAATAAAATCATCCCGCAAAGGAAGCAACGCCAGATTTTGAATTTCTCTACTAGAGATTCCTCTGCACGTCTATGGATTGCAACTGATAACTGATAACTGATAACTGATAACTGATAACTGAAATGACTATTGAAGCGATTAAATCGGGGGAACTGAGACAAATTCCTGGAGCAGATTTAGAAGACGAGGATCTTTCCCAACTGGACTTAAGCCGGATTAACTTTGCTGGAGCCAAGTTGGTGGGTACTGACTTTAGGGAGAGCAAACTGGAAGGTGCCCATTTAGAAGGTGCTAACTTGATGGGAGCTATTCTGTTGCAAACCGACTTACGGGCAAATTTAATGGGAGCCAACCTCATGCAAGCAGATTTAACAGGTGCTGACTTGCGGGGAAGTAATTTGCGCGGTGCTAATTTAATGGGTGCTAGGTTAACTCAAGTATCTTTAGCAGGTGCTTTCTTAAGTGGTGCTAACTTAATGAGTGTCAACTTACAGGATGTTGATTTGCGGGGTGCTGACTTGCGGGGAGTTAACTTTTCCCGCGCAAATCTCAAAGGTGCAGACTTGGGTGGTGCTGATTTACAAGGAGCATTATTAAGCGAAGCTAACCTCGAAGAAGCCGATTTACGGGGTGCAAATCTTGCCGGAGCCAATTTGATGGGAGCTAACCTCCTGTGTGCAGAACTAGAAGGAGCCAATTTAAATGGAGCCTCCTTAGAAAAAGCTTGTTTGTTAGGAACTATGATGGCAGAGACAGTTTAACTCGCTACGCGAGAAGGAAGAAGGAAGAGGGAAGAAAGAAGAAGGTAGAATTTCATTTCTTCCTTGCTTTAATTCTTACTTAACATTTTCCTGAGACTTTTTTACTGTTTTACCACGTATCCACCAAGCGATCGCACTCAAAAAAGCTAAACCCATTAATCCGGCTAGAGGATTTCTATTAATACCAGTCACCCATTCCGGAACCGCACCAGAATACTCAATTAATTCCCCCACATTAATAATATAGTTTCCCCAGACTAAACCCGCGTGTATGCCTATGGGAATGCCCAGTTTTCCACCACCCCAACGCTTTCCCCATACCAAAGTTATACCCAATACTACTAAACCCAGAAATTGCGGCCAGGTATTGAGGATAACTTCCAAAGGTCGGATAAAGTGTAAAATCGCAAAAATGATCCCATTTGCCCAAAGTGCTACATGGGGTGTATAATCCCGTTGCAATTCATCTAGCAACCAGCCACGGAATACTAACTCCTCCGCAGAACCTACCGCCAAACTGACAAGCAAACCTTCCAGAACTATATCGACTAACAAATCATCTACGGGTACCAAATACAACCAACCCAGTAGACTCTGAACGCCAAATAGAACTAGAATGCTAATTAATCCAATAGCTAAACCCCGGATTAGTTGCACCCAGCTTTGCCGTCCAAATTCCCAGCCATAATATCGGAGAATCTGCGGCTGGTTATAAACTTTTTTTCCCCACCACCTGATTAAGAGAATAAATTCTACATACAGCAGTAGCATCGCGAAAATACTGGCTAGGTTACTATCACCTAGCAGTACGCCTCCCAGTAAGTAAATAGGTACTGCCAAAGGTAGCCACAATACCAATAAAGCCAGGATAAAGCATCCTAACCTGATAAAGATTGGTCTGATAGCTAGAGTAGAAACATTTATCTTCATACCAAGTTGACCTACCATGCCAGTGATTATACGGAAAATCGGGCAATAATTATAGGGATGTAAGCTTTAGGTGCAAAATCATCAATATTGACGGTTAAAAGCTGTTGAACCCTTACTTTACCTCTCTGGCTGCTGATTTTGAGACAACTTGATGAAAATCAATACTTGATTGATGGGAAAATGGATGGCATAGAACAGAGGTGCGATCGCCTTTGCTTACCTACCCACTAGGTTACAGCTACTTATTCTTCCGGCTCAATGGTGCTGGTTAAACCATGATTTTTCAAAGTTTCGCAGTAAAATTCAGCGTGTTCTTGAGCGCAAGAAATGACTAAAGCAATATCGTTAGTGTGAGCTTCCATCATAATACTAACAGCCTGGGGCTGGGTAAGACTGGGTACAGTAGTCAACAAAGTCTTTACCACATGCTCCATAGAATTGAAATCATCATTATGAAGCAAAACGCGATACCGAGGGGCAAGCTTACGAGACGTAGAACGCTTTTCTAGGGTTTCAACTGACACGGTTTTTAGCTCTCTGACTACAACATTTTCTTTGTTAAGCAAGTGCTTAACACTTATTAATCTATTTTATAATATCTCCATTCTGTGACCGAACAGTAAGCTCTTCAATATATAGCACTACGTGCTAGGGAACAGGGAACAGGGAACAGGGAACAGGGAACAGTAAGCTATCAAAGGATTTCCGGATTTAGAAATGTCCGCGCCCTAAATGCGTAGTGCGATAAAAGACGTTGAAATACAGAACATAGATCATTTGGGATGCTCCCCAGACATCCCTCTCCTTAATAAGGAGAGGGAAAGATTTTTGCATAGCAAAAAGCGAGGGTGAGGTGATGATTTTACGTGTTTGACAGTAGGCTTACTTTTTTTGATACAAAACGGGGGTTAAATTCTCTGGTATACCTTCGAGTTGAATTTGGGTACAGCCGAACTGATAGGCTTCTGGAATGGGGCGGTTGGCTCCAATGGCTGTATAAAAACCCACAGCAAATGCGATCGCGGCTTCATCCCCAATGGCTTGATTCATCCCAATCACAAACTGAATATGTTCAGCAATTGACTTGGCTTGAGTTTCTGAGTAACAAGCATTGAGAACAACACATTTGACTTGTTGACTGACAAGGGCAAACAAATTAGCTAAAGCTTCAGGTTTTACAGGCTGAATTTTTCCCACTTCATTCTCAAACCACAGTTCACCATTATTTGTACCATGGCCAGAGAAATGTACAATCATCGGTTCAAACTCCAGTAATGCCTGACTGATATCACTGGAACGTACAGACATTTGTTGCTGGAGAACAAATCTTTCTCGCTGTTTAGCTAGTTTTAATCTTTGTTTAATATCCCGTAATTCTTGTCCCAATCGCAGACGAGCAGCATCGGTGGGATCTGATGCTAAAAACATAATTTTAATAGAATTCGCTGGTAATGCTTGTGATTGAGTGGTTTCTACATAAAACTTTCGTTGATGAATGGCATTTTCTAAAAGATTTTCTAAGCTACGAATCCGTTCATCTTTTTCTTTGATGCCTACCATTAAGGTTTGCAAATCACTATATGGTAAAGATTGAATTTCTCGATATTTTTCAAAATATTCACGGTTTAATTCCGACGGATTGGCATCACCTGCGACTATGGCTTGTAGGCGGATTTTTTCTTCACCCCTACCTTCCAATGCCACAATTTGTACCTCTGCATCAGGATTTTGTTCTGCTAACTGGATGATAGCAATAGCAGCTGCTGTGGGGTCAATTCCTTCGTAGTGAAGTAAATCAAGGCTTTTAAATTTACTACCTACATGACGCGGATCGGCATTTTGAGTTTTATATAAGTCCAAGGTTTTAATAATGGGAGCAATAAAATCGGTAAAGTCCCCTGGTTTAAAAGTTTCCTGGCGATTATCTGGTTTGCGGCAAGGGTCGGGATCTTCCCTAGTTGGGAGTTGCATATAAATGTATTCGCACTCCACATTTTCTAGCTGAGTATCAGTGGAAATTCCCCAATTTTGAATATAAGCTCCTGTGAGACAAGCATTATTTAAGTTAGCTTGATATAGATGTGATTGGGCTAGTTTGGCACCTGATAAATTAGTATTTTCTAAAGTAGATTCACTCAAATCTGTGCCGATAAAACTTGCATCTTGGAGATTAGCATCATTAAGATTTAAACCCCGTAAATTGAGGAAGTCAAAGTTTACATCTCGACCATCTTTAGTAATGAGTAATTGACGCACTTTGGGGTCTTGTAAGTATGTACCTTCGAGACGTGCATTATGTAAATGTTCAGCATGGAACCAGCAGCTACGTGTGAGATTCGCTTGTCTGAAATCTACAGTTTTGAGGGTAGCTTGGGTAAAATTTGCATCTGTGAGATTAGCACTGCAAAATTTTGTTCCGCCACTAGCAACAATACCAACTGCTAAGTCTTTAATTATCGAGTATTTTTGGTTTCCAGCTATTGCCAGCCAACCGATATATATACCGAGTATAATAGTTACTAAGCCAACTAATGAGGCAACTACTAGGGCGACTAATAAAGCAATTAAACTAAATTCAGTATTATTTATTTCTGTTGTAACCCCGAATACAACACCAAGTGTTACACCGATTAAAGCCATCAATGTTGTGAAAGTTCTGGGTGCATGTAAAGTCATAACTCTTGCTACCGCCACAGCCACAGCCATGTTTCCAAAACCTGTAATTGTTCCCGCTAATGCCAGAATAGAAAATACTGCACCAGCGACTAAATCTCTGCCAGTTTTATTTTCTGGAAACAATGCCAGTGCTATCACTAAACTAGCAGCGACTAGGGTTATTAATATTGCTAATGTTGCATTCAAACCATAGGCAATAACAACAATAAAAAAAGCTAATAGGGTAATTAAAACGATAATTCCAAATAAATTGTTTCCACTACTAGAATTACTCAATAAATCACCGATATAAGCACCAGCATAACCTGCAAGTAATCCTGCAAGTAATGAAAAAATCAGTAATAAAAGGATAAAGATGATAGTCCTAGAAGTTAGTAAGCCAGCTTTAGCATTGCTGAAATTAGCACCAATGAGAATGGCATTGCTGAAATCAGCACCCCGGATGTCAGCATCACTAAAGTTGGCTCCTGTAAGATTTTTTCCTCGGAAGTCTGTGCCTCTTAAATTAGTATGGTGAAATTCATATGCCATTACTTTTTACCTTTGGATGGACATTTCCATTTGAAAATAGCTTTTAATACAGGGATTTTACACATTACAGGTGTTTTTTTTCTGGCGTTAATGATTGTTTGTCCTACAGTAGTTACTTGAGCCTCAACTTCGATAAGTCGCGTTCTTGTAGGAAATATTCTTGTTTTACATATTTCACTGAATCTTTTTTTGCTAATAATTTGACAATGCTCATCACTAGTTGATATTTTTTGATTCCTCCTGGATAAAGCTTGATACAGTCTATGTATGCGAATTTTGTTCACAGCATCCGCAGCTTTATTACTAACATCCCAATTTGGATCTGTTTCGCGAGCTTTAATTAAAACTGGAACAGTTTTTTTCGCTTTAGCACCCATTTGACCTAAAGCATCAGCCGCAATGTAACGAACTTGCCAATTTTTATTATCCTGAAGAGCTTTAATCAAAGCAGGAATAGCTGCTTCACCAATTTCTCCCAAAGTATGAGCCGCAATAATATTAATATCTTGGTTTTTCTTCTTTAATAACTTAGTTAAATGAGGAATCGCTGGTGCACCATTTTCCCCAATTTCACCAAGTACTGCAACTGTGATGATCTTAGTATTCTCATTCTGATTATTTAGAGCTTTAATTAGAGTAGGAACCGCCTGGGAGTTACAAGCTACCAGTCTATTGAAAGCGGAAGGCGAACCTTTCTTAAGTCGCCTGATATACAGTTCAAGCTTTACACCAATACATTGAGAATGATTTGAGGAGGTTTGAGCAAAGGCTTTTTTACTAGCAAATGCAGGTAAGCTGAGTGAAATCAGCAGTCCTATAGTTGTAAATATAGCTGCTCTCGATGTCCAACGCTGAGTCAACATAACCAATTTTCTCCCTTCAAGTCTTGCTGTTTTTACCTAAACCATGTCTACTTTGAAAACCATAGTTTTTACTTACGCATATTCAATCAAGTGAAAGGGCACGGCATCATTAAGGTTAGGGAATAATGTAAGAATATTGCCGGTGCCGTGCCCCTACAGGGGAATTTCTTTTTTGGTATTTCCTAGAAGAAAAACACCAGTTCTCAAGATGGATGAGGTTTATCTGCATTTTTTTTGTGATTGTCCTTACGTATGATTACGAATACACTTATCTGTTACCGCATTTCCACGGTATTAATCTCCCTAGTGGAGTCAGACAGATTACAGGTCGTTTGTTTATGTACTCTCGTGTTGTTCTTCCTGTGTATGTAGTACTTGCACGATTTTGATTTTGTCTATTATTAGTACGTGAATTTTGTCTATTTACTGAGCCGTCTAATGCCGGACTGTTTTGATCTGTTATTTGATCGTTAACTTGAGTTTGAGGTAGAGAATCAGAATTTTTAGGTGAGGTTGGTGATGGAGTTTGACCAAGTGCTTTTACACTTGTGAAAGTAGGTAAGATTATCGCCACCAGCATACCTAGAGTTATAAATATAGCTGCTCTACATTTCCAGCTTTTCTGTAGCATTTCAATACTCCTTACTTTTTATGTGATCTGAACAATCTCTCCCCCTCATCTCTCTCATCCTCCCTATCCCCCTCTTAAAAAGAAGGAAGGACAGAGATTTCTATTTCCCCCTTTCCTGACACGGGAAGGGGCTGGGGGTTAGTTTTTGTTATTTTAATTACTACAAAAAGTCAGTATAATACTCCCTGACTTGACTTTAAAATAAGCTACAAAACGAACTAGCTAATTCCGGATATTAATAGTATTTACTGAGAGAATAAATTTTTAACGATCGCTCTCATTAGCCAGTTCAATTTTCCCCTCTTTCCGCATCGGCAAGAGGGCTGGGCTTCGATTTATTGTTAACTTTTTTACTTTGAAAAGTTAGTACAATACTCCCTGATTTAACTTTAGGCAAGCTACAAAATGAACTAGTTAATTCCAGATATTCATAGTATTTACTGAGAGAATAAATTTTTTGCGATCGCTCTCAGTCGCTAGACAGAACAGTGCCTTATATTACATACGAGTTATCCGGCTGTATTATTCAACTCAAGTCTCTGCTTAAATAGGTATGAGCTATATATAGTAAAAAATTAAAAATCAATGAATCGCAGGTATTTTTTACAAGGTATTTCCACCATCGCCATATCACAACTACTGGTTGCATGTGGTGGTAAGCAACAGGTAAAGCTACGAGTAAACCTATTAAAAGATTCCATTCCCGGTAGAGTAGTCAATAAATTTAGTCGGAGCATTAAGCAAAAGACACCATTAAAATTCACTCCGGTAGAGCAGTTAAACACATTATTTAAGCAATTACAAACTTGGCAACAGCCGAAAAAAGCTACCAAACCCAAAAAATGGTATCAACCTTTTGGGCAATCTAAACCAAGTACCGTAGCCGACTTAGTCACCATCGGCAACTATTGGTTAGATGTGGCAATTCAGCAACAATTGATTCAGCCATTGGATGTAGAACAAATTGACAACTGGTCTAATTTATCCCCAGAGTGGCAAAAACTAGTCAGACGTAACGATAAAGGCGAACTCGACCCTCAAGGTAAAATTTGGGCAGCACCTTACCGTTGGGGTAGCACCATGATTGTATATCGCCGGGATAAATTTCAAAAATTGGGCTGGGAACCCCAAGATTGGCAGGATTTGTGGCGTGATGAATTACGCGATCGCATCTCCATTTTAGAACAACCACGGGAAGTTATTGGCTTGGTGTTAAAAAAGCTCGGTAAGTCGTATAATATAGAGAATCTAGAATCTATACCAGAATTAGAAACAGAGTTGCGATCGCTCAATAAACAAGTCAAGTTTTACAGTTCTAATCGGTATTTGGAACCATTAATGATTGGAGATACTTGGCTAGCAGTTGGTTGGTCTAGTGATATATTGCCAGCAATTGTCCGCAATCCCAAGCTATCAGCAGTAATTCCCCAGTCTGGAACGGCGTTATGGGCAGATATGTGGGTACGTCCTCAGAAAGCAGAATCAACCAACCAAGAACACCAGAATTTATCATACCAATGGATTAATTTTTGTTGGCAAGAAGAGATTGCTAAACAAATTACATTGCTAGCTAAAACTAATTCTCCCATCGCAGCTAAAATTAAACCCTCTGAAGTTCAGAAACCATTAAGAAATATTCTATTAAACAATCAAGAAGTTTTTAGCAAAAGTGAATTTATTGATTTATTAACCCCAGCAGTGACAGAAAAGTATAAGTCTTTATTTGCCAGGATTATCAACGGTTAATTGGTAATTATATGGATTTACAGAATTTGGCGCAAAGCCCACGAACAACAAGGTAAATCCCTAAAAGATTTACCTTGTTGTGCCATGCGCGGCGTGGGATGTAGCGCAAGGCACGTCTTGGAAAGTTGCTTTATGCCGGGGAACCCGTCCACCGCACTTTCCGCTTTTAAGTGCCGTCAGCCTTTTCCCTGAGCTTCTATGTATTTTTGAATTGTTGAACTTGCCACGTTGCCAGCAGTTGAGACAAAATATGCCCTCGTCCACATACTTGGGAGTTTTAATAAAGAAGGAAATTCCTTTCTCAAAGGTTTGGCTTTTGGAGAATTTCTGCAAATTCTAGAATGGGTTGCAAAACACAAAGGCAAGTTAGTTGTATATGTTGATCGATGGTATCCGTCCTCGAAAACTTGCTCAAGTTGTGGTCACGTTCTAGAAAGTCTCGCTCTCAATCTCAGGCAATGGCGTTGTCCATCCTGTGGCTCTGTCAACTCCAGAGACGAGAATGCAGCTAAGAATATTCAAGCAGTTGGGGCATCGACTGCTGGGTTAGGCGATGTAAGACAGTCTCAGACTGCAATTGCTGTTTGACCCCAGAATCCCACGAATTCTATTCGTGGGAGTATGTCAATCATCATCACAGCACCTTCAATGGTAGCGATCGCGATTGTTGCTACTTCATCAGGATTAACATCTGGATGAACTTCGCCTTTTTTAATGCCGATTTCAATAATACGACAAATCATGGCTCGCCAGGAATCCATTGCTTGTTGAGCGCGATGGCGTAAAGCTGGGTGAGCGTCATCGCTTTCGATGGCAGTATTAAGTATAGGGCATCCTCCCTTAATGGGTGGATTCTCTGCATAACTGCGAAAAGCATTGACAATGGCTTGTAGGCGTTCAATTGCATGACGCTTGCCCTGCAAAGCAATTTTATAATGTTCCTGGACACAAGCGATCGCATAATCAAAAGCTTGTAGTGCTAATTCATCTTTACTTTGAAAGTGGTTATAAATCCCTCCTTTTTTTAACCCAGTTACCCGCATAATATCTGACATTGATGAACCCGCATACCCCTGTTGGTTAAACAACTCAGCAGCTTGTTGAAGAATTCTTTCCTTTGTTTGTTCGCCTTTAGACACAGCTATTCAGTTATCAGTTATCAGTTATCAAAATTCCATCACTCCATCCCTCCTTCACTCCATCACTCCTATACAAACCAGGCATTCTGGCAAGTTTACAGACTAAATAAGTCTAAAATGAAGCTAATCAGCCATTTGCTGAGGCGTAGAGCAGCACCCTGGCTATTAGCCGGGGTTTTTATCTATCTATAGCATAATTGATATTTTAGGCATTTAGGCATTTTGGCAACTTTGATGGTGAAAGAATTTGTATTCTATGTACATCCATGCGTTCTTGCACAAATCGAATTGCGAATAATCTCCTGTCCCCGGTTTATTAATCGGGGTCTTTTATTATAATCATCTAACCTAATATGGCTATCGGTTTATATTACAATGCGACTGTAGGCATTTTCAATTACAGCGTCGGGTAAATCTGCGAAAACACTGGGTGTAAACAGCGATGAAAATCTACTACGTAACCTTAAATAACTCAGAAGAGGCACGTCAAATCAGCCGCGTGCTGTTGGAGGAGAAGTTAGCAGTATGTGTCAATTGGTTTCCCATTACCTGTGCTTACAGTTGGGAAGGAGAAATTAAGGAAGAACCGGAATTAGTTCTGATTATCAAAACCCAACCAGGTTATCGACAGGAGATTGAAAAGGTAATTCAGCAATATATTACATACACTAATTTCATTGCCGAAATCTCCCCCACAAATGTCAATCAAGGGTTTCTAAATTGGTTAAATGCTGAGGTTCCTCCTCGTTCTTTGCAAACTAATTAATTGCTAATTATGCCTTTTTTGCAACCACTTGACGATGATTGTACAATTCGAGAGATGTTGACTAAGGCTAAAGTTATAGCTGTTATTGGTCATTCCGATAAACCAGAACGCGCCAGTTATCAAATTGCCCAATTTTTACGGAGATGTGGGTATATAGTTTATCCTGTCAACCCTTTAGTCACAAAAATTAATGATTTACCTTGTTACCCTTCTCTGAAGGAAGTTCCATCTGCTGTGGATATTGTGAATGTTTTTCGCCGTTCTGAATATTTGAATCAAGTTGTGGATCAAGCGATCGCTATTGATGCTAAAACAATATGGGCACAACTTGGTGTTTATGATGAGGAAGCAGGGCGGAAAGCCGTAGATGGTGGATTGAATGTGGTGATGGATGCTTGTATTAAAGTTGAATATCTGCGCTTGGGAATTGGGTAATTTGCTATGTTTCCGATAAAGCCTGGTGTAAGGTATTTAATAATTCGATAGCAGTAAAAGGTTTGTACAAAAATCCTTGGATATCAGATGTGGTTACTTGCTTGAGTTCTTCTGAGGATACCAACCCACTCATGGCAATAATTTTTACTTGAGGGTTGATTTTGTGTAACGTCTGGATAGCCATCGCACCATCCATATAGGGCATCATAATGTCCATGAGTATGACCCTAATTTCATGGTGAAGGACATACAGAGAAATTGCTTCAATGCCATCTTTAGCAGTAATAACTTTGTAGTTGTGGGTTTCCAGAGACTTTTTCATACTCTGACAAATGGCAGCTTCGTCATCCACTACTAAAATCAATTCTCCCTGTCCTGTAAGTACTGCCTCATCCTCTGCTACTTCTGCTGACAATGCCGAGGTACTGGGCAAATATACCTTGAATTGGCTGCCTTCCCCTACTTTACTGGATACACCGATAAAACCACCGTGGTTTTTGAGAATACCTGATACCACTGACAAAGCCAGTCCCGTACCTTTACCTACTTCTTTAGTAGTAAAAAAGGGATCGTAAATTCTATCTATCATTTTTCCAGGAATACCTATTCCCGTATCGCTAATGGTAATCTTGATGTAATGACCAACTTTGGCATCCAAGTACATCCTGGCATAAGTTTCATCAACCACAAAGTTCTCCGCAGAAATACTTAAAGTGCCCCCATCCGCCATGGCATCGCGAGCGTTGACTATTAAGTTCATCAACATCTGACGTATTTGGGTAGGATCGGCATCAATTGTCCACAAGCCTTGCTGGGGGATATCAGTTTTGATGGTGATGGATTTGGGGAAGGTGCTTTTGGCAACCTTGACAATCTCCTTTAGTAGTTCGTTGATTGATAAGGGTATACGCTTACCTTCATTTCCTCCCCGTGCAAACAACAGAACCTGTTTGACTAAATCAGCCCCGCGTTTACCGCTGGTTTCCATTAATTTCAGTAACTCTCGATTGGACTCGCTCAAATTAGGGATTTTCAGGGATAGGAGGTGAGGAAGTGTCACTATCGGTGTAAGAATATTATTGAGGTCATGGGCTATACCGCTAGCTAAAGTGCCGAGACTTTCTAAGCGTTGAGCATGAAATAACTGCTTTTGTAGTTGTTTTTTCTCAGTAATATCGGTGTTAACCACCATGATAGATTGGGGTTGTCCGGATTTATCCCGTACTAATGTCCAGCGACTAGCAACGATGATTTCTTTGTCATCTTTAGTAATTTGTTCTAACTCACCCTGCCAGTTACCTCCTGCTATGGTATCTTTTAAAGCAGCTTCTAGTTGAGATGCCGATTCTCGATCTAACAATTCATCAGCTTTCTTCCCTACAGCTTCTGCTGCTGTCCAACCGTACAAGCGTTCAGCTCCTTGGTTCCAGAATAAGATGTGGTTTTGCAAATCTCTGAGACAAATTGCGTCGGTGGTGATATCAATTAAAGCCGCTTGTTGGCGAATTTTAGCTTCTGCTTGCTGTCGTTCCCGAATATCCCGCAACAGCCAGCGCAAGCTTACCACTTCCCCTTGGTCATTGCACATGGCAACAGCAGTCACTTCCACAGCAATGTCTATATTTGCTTGGGGACGGGAAAGCCGCAATTCTTGGCAGCGGAGTGGTTGTTTTTTCTGCTGCAACCGTAATATAATTTGATTTAGTTTGAGGCGATCTGCCTCATGTAGAAATACAAGCAGGGGTTTACCCAACAGATAGCTGGGACGCACTTGCAGAATTTCTGCCGCAGTCTCATTTGCATCCAGTATTACCCCCTCAATATCGGTGACTAAGTAAGCATCCGGGGCAGAATCGAATAAATCTTGGTAACGCTGGCGTTCCAACTGCAAAATCTGGCGGGTGGCAATTAATTCTTCATTTTTTTCTTGCAGTTCCTCCGCGCTTACTTCTAATTCTTCCAGAGCTATAGATAATTGTGCAAGTGCCTCTGTGAGCAGATTAGCATAGTTTTGAGTTGTTTCTGGGTGTTTAGCAGCTTCTCGTCCGCGCTCTAGCAAGTTTTCCAATTGCTGATTTACTTCTTGGACTGCGTGTTCCCAGGAGCTTGGTATCATATTATCCCCCCCCCGCAAAATTTCCCGATCTATTTTCCTTATCTCTATTATCCTCTCTATTAGGGAACACCAAACAATAAATCATCCAATTTCACCGACTCGAACCGCTTGTTTTACTCCCACTGCTCCCCCTGCTCCCCCTGCTCCCCCTGCTTTTCTAGGCGATTTCGCAGTTCAATAATTCTGTTAACCGTTTCGTCATCTTCCATCATTAAAATTACCCCTGTTATGTCCACACCATGGAGAGGAATACAATTGATAACACATTTAATCTTTCTACCCCGTCGATTGATGGCATTTAACAATAGTTGTTGTAAATTTGACCTTCCGGATAAGCATTCACGGATAGGCGATCGCAATTGTTCCACGGGTAAACCAATATCTAAACTAAACAAAGACTGTCCTAACACTTCCTCCAGTCGTAAACCCCACATATTCTCAGCCAACTCATTCCAAATTAAGATGTTAAAGCTGTTATCTATGACCACTACCGCACCTTGGAGGCTACCAAGGATACTTCTCAGGAATAGGTTTGTCCGGTTGAGGTCTGTAGTCCGCAGGGAAAGTTCGCTATTAATTGTCTGTAGTTCTTCATTGGTAGACTGGAGTTCTTCATTCATGGTCTCCAATTCTTCATTGGTAGATTGCAATTCTTCGTTGGTAGTCTCCAATTCCTCATTGGTAGATTGCAATTCTTCGTTGGTAGTCTCCAATTCCTCATTGGTAGATTGCAATTCTTCATTGGTAGTCTCCAATTCCTGCCGGGAACGTTGTAATTCTTCCTGGAGTTTATAGTAAGGAGTGACATTCTCAAAAGTAATACTGGCACCAATGAAGCCGTTACTATTATCCTGTAAAGGTATCACCCGTACATTCAAATATTGGACTTCTGATTCCGGTAAATGCCGTTCCACATTTGCCTGAGTTACCAAGCGACGTTCATTGTAAGCTTGGGTAATTAGCGATCGCAATTCTAAAGGACGGTAAGATAATTCCAGGTCTTGGAAGGGACGACCTAAATCTCTGATGGAAATCCCAAACATGGTGCGAGCCTGTTGATTTGCCAGAATTAGATTACCTGGAATATCAACCAATATTTGAGCGATGGGAATGGCATCAAAACCCAAATCCCGTAAGCGGATGTGCCGTGATAAACGTCTGTTAATATCTTCATCCCCCGCTTGTGCCATTACTAGTAAGCGATCGCGCAGATTTGCTGCTGACATTTTGATAAATATTCGGTGTCTTAGGTCTATAGGACTAAAGAGATTAGTATGGGTAAGCAGCATCTCTGCTTTACCTAAGAACAGATACCCTGTATCGTTGAGAGCAAAATGAAACCGAGCCAGTACCCGTGTCTGCGCTTCGGCATTAAAGTACATCAGTGTATTGCGACATACCAGCAAATCTAAGCGGGAAATAGGTGCATCTTGCAGCAAATCATGGCGACCAAAAATCACAGAACGGCGCAGATCGTGGCGAAAGACAAAGCGACTACTGTCCATAGGTTCAAAATACTTTTGCCGCAGTTCTGCCGGTACCGCTTGCACATCTTTGGCAGTATACACAGCGTGGCGAGCTTGGGTGAGAGCTTCTTCATCTATATCTGTGGCGTAGATTTTCACCCGTTGGCGAAATTCCTCTAATCCCAATTCTTCCGCCATCAACATTGCCAGGGTATAGGCTTCTTCCCCAGAAGCACAACCAGCACTCCAGATCCGGATTGGCAGTCCTTTTTTGCTAGCAATTATAGCCGGGAAAACTTCCTGTCTCAGGTATTCCCAGGCAGGTAGATCCCGAAAAAAGGCAGTGACGTTAATCAAGATCGTATTAAACAGATAATTAAACTCCTCTGGGTGAACCTCCAAATAATCCAGATAATCGCCAAAATCCTCTATTTCCAATGGCTGCATCCGCTTACGTACCCGCCGTATCAAAGTAGAGCGTTTATAGCCAGTGAAATCAAACCCCCGATTATTACGGAGATATTCCAGTAAGGCTTCAAAATTCGGGTCTTTGCGGGTAGCGGGCATAGGAGGAGTGGGAGAGGGGGGAGTGGGGGAGCGGAGCTTGGTACCAATACTATAAATATCCCTTACTCGCTCCCTAAAGGAACAACAAAAACATATTATCCCCTAGTAGGGGTACTGCATCCACAATCTCTCAGTAGAGTATCCTAACAGCTTTAGGGCGCAAGGCTTGCGCCCCTACTAACTCCCTCTGGGCGGGGTTTCCCCGCCCCTACTCCTTCACTCCTCCACTCCTACCCTTCGGGAAGCCACTTCGTGTCTACACTCCTTCACTCCTCACTTGTTACCAACCTCACCAAGGCTGAAGGAATCTCATCTAGGGGCAAAATAAAATCTACAGTGCCAGTATTAATTGCGGCTGAAGGCATACCGAAAAATTGGGAAGTTTTTTCATCCTGGGAGATAACAGTACCGCCCATTTTTTTGATCGCTGTTACCCCCATTGCCCCATCGGTGCCAGTACCAGTAAGTACAACTGCGATCGCTCGATCTTTATAACTAGCAGCAACGGATTCAAATAGTAAATCCGCCGAAGGACGGAGAAAATGCACCATTTCTGACTGAGTTAAAGACAAAGTACCATCAGAGTTAACCAGGAGGTGACGGTTAGGAGGAGCAATGTAAACTGTACCTGTTGTTAGTAAATCTCCCTCCTCTGCTTGCTTCACCGTGAGTGCTGTATGATGACTGAGAATATCTGCCATCAGGGAACGATGGCGAGGATCTAGGTGTTGTACTACAACCAGGGTTGCAGGGAAATCTCCTGGTAATCCCGAAACTAAAGTAGTCAGAGCAGGTAATCCACCGGCAGATGAAGCCACAGCCACAATATCAAAGGCTGCCTTTTCAAAGTGAGGAGGATGGTTTTTGGGGTTTTCCACCATTAGTTTTGATCGGAGTAGGGGCACGGCATCCACAATATTTCGGATTGTACAATAATCTTACTATTGCCGTGCCCAGTTGGTTATTTTTACTCCTAACTAACACATTTTATAACCCTTATATAGCAAGGCTTTTAGCCAAACAATCATCCAGGTGTTTGTTTCATTTGTTGCGAGGGGGTTTAATAATGCGTGAATGCGTGAATGGGTGACTTCCCCTTCCTGGGGGTGCTCATATCTTGCACCTGCACCCTAGAAGGGTGAACGGCAGTTTGCTTATGCCGGGGCTCGCGCAGCGTATCCGCAGGATTCACCCTTTCGGCAGTTACTCCACTTGGGGAGACCCCAAGACCGTACTGCCTCACCACCGCAACTACCTCGGCTATACAATTAAAACCTGCCTACGCAGGCTAAAAACCCTGATATTTCGTGCTGTTGATAAAAATATATGTTTATTAATAACATAAAAAACCAGTATTAATACGAGGCGTGCAAGATGTGTGTTTACGAATCCACCCAACCTACTTTTCCAGGCGGTTTAATTTCTCTGTGATTACATCCAACCTCCGTTTGATTAATTTGAGAGCTAGAATTTTATCTTCCATTGCCCCCCGCAAGTCATTTAATTTAGCACGAGCAGCGCTCCTACCAAAATAGGCAGTGGCATAGTTGGGATTAATTTTGATAGCTTGGGTATAATCTTCTATTGCTCCTCGATAGTCTTTCAACTCATAACGAGTAGTACCCCGATTGTTGTGGGCTTCAGTATATTTGGGGTTCAATTTAATAGCGAGGGTATAATCATCAGCAGCCCCTTGATAGTCTTGCAAATAATTACGGGCATAACCGCGTTGAAAAAAGGCTGATGCATATGTAGAATCATGGCTAATTGCCCGATTCAAATCAGTAATAGCTCCCTGATAATCCCTTTTCCTACTCTTATTAACGCCCTTAACAAAGAAATCTTCCGCTTTGAGTGCAGTTACAACTTTTGCTGGTGGTACAGCTACACCCACATCTACCCGATTTCTCCCTGCTAGTTGCACAAAGGTATTAATGGGAATCCCTAATTTAAAATTACTAACAGTTGCTTGCTCAGTGCGTTCATCATACCTGCTATCCGCCCTGCCATGAATGCCTATCAATTCTCCCTTTTCATTTAAAATTGGACCTCCACTCATGCCTCCTACGGTATCATTGTTGTAAACTAAGGCATAGCCATCATCACTTAAGGTTTGGGAAGAACTAGCGTTAATTTCCCCGGAAGTAAAGGTAAAAATTGGTTTTCTGAAAGCTGCATTTAACTGGGGAAAGCCCCCCAAATAACATTTATTCCCTCGCTGAATTTTGTCGGAATTACCTATTTTGGCAACTTTATAGTTTTTGTTGCTGGTAAATTCCACCACTGCTAAATCTAAATTGGATAATTGCTTAATTGTTTTCTTTTTCAATATATAACTTTTACCATCTGGGGTAACAATTTTATAGGAGGGTTGTTTATTCGCCACCACATGATAAGCGGTGAGGACAGTATATCTATTCCCTTCCTGGTTGATAATCACCCCAGAACCTGATGCTTCACTCTTAATTAAAACGGTAATATCTTCAGCAATTTTGCTTATTTCTGTGGAAGATAGTGCGGTGGCGACTTGGGGAACCATCAATACCATTGCCGCACCAACAATTGCCGGTGAGAGGGGGTGATGAAATCTCATTGTTAATAAATAGATTGAAATATGCTGGCAGGATAAAGATATCTACAAAAAAGATTTGTCATATTTCGTAATGATGGTTAAATCTATCAGGAAGAATAAGTTGATTTAAACTAACAACTTGCACCAACTCTGATAACAGGAGGCGGAGCCTCCTTTATCCTCGTTACCAGTCTGAGCCTGGTAACTAGAATATAGAGCCTCTGGCTCTTGCCCTTGAATAGTGCAAGTTATCAGTTCAAAGGGATAATAAATAATTTTTGACCGAACAAGGCAAAAGTAAAAAGTAAAAAGGCAAAAGTAAAGAAAAAGAAAAATGGTCACCAAGCCCCTAAATTTATTTATGGAACGAAGTAAAAACATTTGTTTCGATACAGGTAGTGCAAGAAACAATAC
>JASJDS010000318.1 GCA_030065055.1 Calothrix sp. MO_192.B10 | reverse complement strand
TGAAGGAGTGAAGGAGGGAAGGAGGGAAGGAGGGAAGGAGGGAAGGAGGGAAGGAGGGAAGGAGTGAAGGAGTGAAGGAGTGAAGGAGGGAAGGAGTGAAGGAGTGAAGGAGGGAAGGAGTGAAGGAGTGATGAATTAAAAACTGTCAACTAACAACCGTCAACCGTCAACTGTCAACCGTCAACCGTCAACCGTCAACTGTCAACCACCAACCATCAAAAACCCAACCTCTTCCATCGTCACCGTACTAGCATCCAACACCCTAACAAACTCACCTTGATACATTACCGCAATGCGATCGCTCATTGCCATTATTTCTTCTAATTCGGTGGAAATATATAAAATCCCTGCCCCTCGTTCCCTTTCTGCCAATAGCCGTCGCTGTACTGCTTCTATGGCACCTACATCTAACCCTCTTGTGGGTTGCATGGCTACGATTAATTGGGGTTCTCCGCCCAATTCCCTGGCTAATACTACCTTTTGCTGATTTCCCCCTGATAGTTGACTGACTTGAATATCCCCAGAAATTGCCCGAATATCAAAATCATCAATTGCAGATTTGGCATTTTCTTGAATTATGGGATAATTTAACAACAACCAACGACAAAAAGGTATTTTTTGAAAAAGTTTTAAAATCAAATTATCAGCGATACTAAATTGTAATATTAATCCCATTTTTTGCCTATCTTCTGGGATGTAACCTACGCCCATCATTCGGCTTGAATTCTTGCTGTTTTTTCTTTCTTTATGGAGATGAGGATAGCTAATATTCCCTTGTTTTATCTGTATTAAACCACAAATAGCATCTGCTAATTCCCTTTGTCCATTGCCATCAACCCCAGCAATCCCTAAAATTTCTCCTGCTTGCAGTTGCAGAGAAACATCCCGAACGGCAGTGACACCCCGACTATCTACAACTTGCAAATTCTCCACCGACAATACGGTATTTCCTAGGGAAACTGGAGGCTTATCAATTTGCAAACAAACATCTCTACCCACCATCAAAGCTGCTAATTCCGGGGATGTGGTATTTTGAATATTTGTATTTCCTACTACTTTCCCCCGACGCAATACTGTCACTGTATCGCAAAGATTCATTACTTCTTCTAATTTGTGACTGATAAAAATAATCGTCTTCCCAGCAGCAGCTAATTGTTTGAGAATACGAATTAAAGAGTTGACTTCCTTGGGTGTAAGTACCGCCGTTGGTTCATCTAAAATTAAAATTCTAGCTTGACGATACAAAACCTTGAGAATTTCTACCCTTTGTTGTACACCAATGGGTAAGTTACCAACTTGGGCACAGGGTTCAATTTCCAAACCATAATTTTGGGATAAAGCTGTAATTTCTGCTTGTTTATGTCTTAGGTTTAACCACCATTGATTCTCTGTACCCAGGATGATATTTTCTGTGACGCTCAATTGGGGTACTAGCATGAAATGTTGGTGAATCATGCCAATCCCCAATTTAATGGCTGTATGGGTAGATGTAATTTTGACAGGCTTTTCTTGTAAATAAATTTGACCAGAATCAGGTTGATAAATACCACTGACAATGTTCATTAAAGTTGTTTTGCCTGCACCATTCTCTCCTAAAATAGCGTGTATTTTTCCTGATTCTATCTGTAAATTAATACTGTCATTGGCAACAAAAGAACCAAAACTTTTGCTAATGTCAGCAAGGCGTAAACTCGTCATTCAATTTTTGATTTTGGATTGTGGATTTTGGATTGACTTTTATAAAAATCTCAGTACACCTTCTGTTCCCTGTTTGGATTTTGGATTGAACCCATGTCTAAGTTTCATTAGTTATGAGGGCTAGGTAACAGATCCCCGACTTCTGAATCAATATCCGCACATTGTAGCAATTACTAGGATAGAAGTCGGGGATCTAGGGATCGCTCACAAACCTTCTTCCTTCTTCCTTCTTCAAGCTTTTTTGACGCAGCGAGTTTCTACACCAGCTTCCTTACATTTTTCAAAGACAATTTTTTTACTAGCAATATCTGTTTGGATATTCTCTGCTTTTTGCACCACATCTTGTGGTACTTTGGTACCAAATTCTCCCAGGGATAGAATATCAGACTTTTCCAATCCAAAGGTATATATTTTACCTTTTAATTGCTTATTTTTAGCTAACTCTGCCAAATTAGCGATCGCTAAATCCATCCGCTTCACAGCACTAGTTAAAATCGTATCGGGGGCAATCTTTAATTGGTCTTTAGTATTACCAAAAGCATACACTTTTTTCTCTTCAGCGGTTTCAATCACTGCTGTGGATGCATCATCTAACCATTGATAGATGACATCAGTCCCGGCAGAGATTAATGCTAGTGTAGCTTCCTTTGCTTTTGCCACATCATTCCAATCTCCAGTAAAACTAGGAATTACTTTCACATCTGGTTTTACTGACTTTGCTCCTATTTCAAAACCCCGTAATTCTTCTTCGGTAGCTGCAAATTTTTGTCCAGCAATATAAGCTAACTTATTGGATTTTGTCATCAAAGCGGCAACCGCTCCACAGACATAGCTAACCTGCATATGATCGATTCTTAAAGCCGCAATGTTTTCCCCTTTGATAGCACCATTGACAGCCACAAAAAAGGTTTGGGGAAATTGGGGTGCAACCTGTTGAATTGCCGCATCAAATTGTCCTCCGTGGGCAAAAACCACATTGTATCCCTGACGGGCAAAATCTGTGAGAACTTCCGCTTGATCCGTTTGGGAAACCTGTTCTACATGGGTAGTTTTGGCACTCAAGTTGTTCTTAGCTAATTCTATCCCTTGATAGCCATATTGATTCCATGCTTTATCAGTAATTTTACCAGGAAGAGCGATCGCAATTTTAAAATTCTCACTACCCCCCTCTGTTGTTGGTACATTATCACCCACACCACAAGCTTTTAGCAGTATACTTGTACCTACTGCTGCCGAGCTATAACCAATAAATTTACGTCTGCTAACATTATTTCTCATACTTTGCCCTCTGTACCCTGAATTATGTAAGTTTTGTTTCTAAGTTAAGGTAACAAGTTGGTATATACTACAGCTTCCTGCCAAGAGATTGGCAATAATATACATCCATTTATTCAATAAACCCAAAATTATAGCACTACCCATTTAGGGCGCGGACATTGCAAAACTCTAAAACCTATGTGCAATCAACTTTTGACTTTTGACTTTTGACTTTTGACTTTTGACTTTTGACTTTTGACTTCCGCGTAGCGGTATATAATCCCTCTGACTCTAGACACAACTATGGCAAGATAATATTCTTTTCTCAAGGATAAAATAACAACAGCTAGAGAAGTTTAATATATGAGTACAGCAAAGACAATCCGAAAATTACAGGCGCAGTGGGTAACACCAGAAAATTTTCGTCCCTATGGACAGGTAATTTTTGCCAGTGCAGATGGTAAACCCTTTGATGCGGAGGATGCTCAATTAGTTCTAGATAGGGGTACCCCTCGCTTTTATATTATGCAATTGCACTGTCGGGGACTGAAATTTCATAAAATCACTCGTCATTTACAATGTACTCAATGCTTGGGTGCATTGGAGGGGAAGGAATGGTTAATTGCAGTTTGTCCTCCCAATAATAATGTCGATGAACCAGATATCAGCAAGATTGCTGCATTCCGCATTCCCGGCAATTGTTTCATTAAGTTAGAACCAGGTACTTGGCACGCGGGACCATATTTTGCCCACGGATTTGTAGATTTTTATAACTTGGAATTGAGCGATACTAATGTGGTAGACCATTTTACCTATGATTTTTTACAAAATGACAATCTAGAATTTGAAATGGTTGATAGTTGATAGTTGTTAGTTGTTAGTTGTTAGTTGATGGTTAGCAGCTTAGGTGTGGGAGCCGCAATCGAGATATTTTCATGTTTGGTTGTGGGATTTTCCCGTGAGGGGCTAACTTGAAAATACTTGTTAGTTGTTAGTTGACAGTTGACAGTTGACAGCTTAGGTGTGGGATTTTCCCTTGGGGGACTAACTTGAAAATAGTTAATCAGCACGGAGCTTGTAGGGGCGAATTGCGTGCGCCCTTGAGAAGTTAGTCACAAAGCCTTTTCATCCTTGGTTGTGGGATTTTCCCGTGGAGGGCTAACTTGAAAATAGTTAATCAGCGCGGAGTAGGGGCGCATTGCGTGTGCCCTTGAGGAGTGAAGAACAAAGCATTTTTATCCTTGGTTATGTATAAACGTCTAGGAGGGGCTAGCTTGAAAAATGATTGAGACAGATGGAAGTTTGATGGTATTTCTGTCTGAACACTTACGATAAAAGTAAAACTTTTACGGCGTTGCTGATTGAAAATATGAATTTGTCTCACGCAAAGGCGCATTAGACGCGGAGCGGTGAGACAGCGCGGTCTTGGGGGTTTCCCCCATGAGCGACTGCGAACCCGAAGGGCTTCCCGCAGGGTAGGCGCAAAGTTAGAAAGAAAAATAAAGGTGATTTTGACGTTTCATATCCTAATTCAGCAATGCCTCTTTTACAATCCAAAATCCAAAATCCAAAATCCAAAATTGAATGACAGAACATACAGGTTCAAGTTACCAAGGCATAGCCCAAAAGTATGCCCAAATGGTAGAAAATAAACCTATTCACGTTTATTATGAGCGTCCAGCGGTTATATCCCTACTACCATCCCTCACAAATACCAAAGTATTAGATGTGGGTTGTGGTTCTGGGTGGTATGCTGAATATCTACTCAGTCAGGGAGCCAAAGTAACCTGCTTTGATGTGAATGAGGAATTTGTCAATATCACCCAATCGCGGGTGGGTAATCGCGCTCGCGTACTTCAAGCAGACTTAGCTCAACCATTGAAATTTGCTAGTGATGGGGAATTCGATTTAGTGGTTTGTCCCCTAGTTATGCATTATCTCAAAGACTGGGAAGAGCCTTTATGTGAATTCTACCGTGTTTTGCAACCCCAGGGAGTGTTGGTATTTTCCACTCACCACCCCTTCATGGATTGGCAACTTTCCCAGAAGGAAGATTACTTTGCTGTGGACTTATTGGAGGATGAATGGGAGATTGGCAAGGTACAATTTTATCGTCGTCCTCTGACATTAATCAGTCAAAATCTGAATTCAGCAGGGTTTTTGATTGAACGGCTATTAGAACCCCAGCCTACAGAAGATTATTATAAAATACTTCCGGAAGAGTGCGTTGGCGATAGCCACTCCCTATGGGAGTATCGCCTGACTAAAAATCCTTGGTTTATCGTTATTCGTGCTTGTAAAAAAGAAATGGTGTAACCCCATCCTTTATCATTGTTTTTTCAAATTAGCCCCCCACGAGAAAATCTCACAACCTGCCGATGAAAATGCTTTGTGACTAATTCCTCAAGGGCGCACGCAATGCGCCCCTACAAACTCCGCGCTGATTAACTATTTTCAAGCTAGTCCCACTCTGCGAGAAGCCGCGCTTCGCGCGTCTACATGAACGTTTGTACACAAACAAATATGAAAATACCTCCCTCACTCCTACTCTTCGAGAAGCCGCTTCGCGTCTACACTCCTTCACTCCTTCACTCCCTATTTTCAAGATAAATTCCGGTGGAAAGCCGATGCCATTCGGCGGTAAATCTATTAAATTACCGACCATTGGTTGGGTTCGTTTGTACGAAGGATTGCCAGATGGTACTACTAA